>JBJXGQ010000221.1:0-38005 GCA_046160525.1 Burkholderiales bacterium | reverse complement strand
AGCTTGTGCGGCAATCTGATCTCGCGGGAGCCTACAGATCAACACTGCGGCTACTTCTGCAGGATGACCACTGGCGGACAATTGTTTGGAGAGCGCACCACGCCTATCGACGAGCCTACCGACTTTCGCGGCAAAGTCCGAAATACGAGTAGTGCACTCGACAATGGCAAGTTTGCCACCGGGAGTTGTGACGATCAGGTCGGGTGCGTCGGTTTCGAGTTGAACTGAAGGGGTGAAGCCTAGTACGAAGAGCAGCGCCGCCACTCCATGCTCAAATTTCGCAGAATCGGATGAGTCAAGCACGGCCTGCTTGATCATCCTTAAATCCTTGTCGAAGTGCTGAACGGCTAAAAGCCGGTTGTTGCGTGCTTTGGCGGGATCGATAAACCACTGGCGTCGAACTGTGGAGTCCTCAATCAGCAGCATCGCAAGAACATTGTCTGCCCGATCAAGCTTGATCTGGACATTGCCGACGCGCCGACCTTCGAGAACACGGCTCCACTTGATCTTATCAGCGATCTGCCTTCTGCCGTCAAGGCTGATGCTGGGGACGGCGCGCACCGCAAGCCCTACGCGGCTTACGTCGAACTTCGGATGGGCGTGCAAAGTTAGCGTAAGCCGATCTTCTTCGAGCCTACAACCTTCGAATATGAGATCAACCGGCGGCCCCACGCGAATGCCGATTGAAGGCGGATTTGTTGTCGTCCCAGGGGCACTCAATCCCAGCCATGCTGCAGCGTCGGTAAGGCCGTCGAACGGCGGTTCAGACCCTCGCAGCGCATTGTCGATAGCCGCAAGTTCAATGGTTGCGGGCGGCGGCCTCACCGTTCCTAGGACCTGAAGGTGAAGTTGGGAGAACCAACGCTCGCGGTAGGTCATCTCCGAGTAGTAGTCGAGAGGCTGGTCCGTCGCAAGCTTTGCGGTACGACCCCCGATCGCAATCTCACCGATGGTTGCCCGGGTTAGCAAACTCGTCATCGCAGACTTACGCACACTAGGACGCTGAACCTGTCCAACGACAAACCGCGCAGAGTCGATTCGAAAGCTGAGGTCTCGCTGTGGCGGCAAGGGGTTCAGAGTGATGGATGCATCCCATATTTTGGTGTTGCCGCCGTCAACATCGGCCAGGTAGCGGATGTCGAAGGCATAGCTATCGCAGACCCACGCGTCCGCAGCTCGCAGGAAGGTCTGAAGTACGTTCTCGTTGCTCACTTGGTGGCTGACCTATACGGAACGCTTGGTGGTGGATGAGATAACACGATGCGATACGGGGTTTCAGTGGAGGCGCCCGGCGTTCTTGCGCGACCTAGTACGCGCTATCCAGAGGATCCCGGCGTAAAAACTCAAAATCACAACCCTTGTCCGCCTGGGTAATCTCCTGTGCATAGAGTTTGGCGTAGCCACGGGCGGGGATGACCCTTGGCTTGAAGCCTTGCCTGCGCCGAGTTAACTCGTCTTCCGGAACCAAGAGATCGAGCTTGCGATCTTTGATGCTTAAGCGAATGCGGTCGCCACTGCGCACGAAGGCCAAGGGTCCGCCACTGGCCGCGTCCGGCGTGACGTGCAAGACGACGGTGCCGAAAGCGGTGCCGCTCATGCGTGCGTCGGAGATTCGCACCATGTCTTTCACGCCGGCTTGCGCGAGCTTTTTCGGGATCGGGATATAACCTGCCTCGGGCATGGCGCTGGGACTGCACGGTCCGGCGTTCTTTAGCACCAGGAAATCCTCCTTGGTGACGTCGAGGGCGGGGTCGTCGATGCGTAGCGCCAAGTCTTCCAGGGATTCGAAGACGACGGCGCGGCCTTCGCGCTCGAATAAGGATGCGTCTGCGGCGGAGCGTTTAAGGATGGCGCCCATGGGGGCCAGGCTGCCGAAGAGGGCCACCAATCCGCCCATGCTCTGATAGGGATCCGTGCGCGGGCGCACCACGTTGCGGTCAACGTAGGTAGGGGCGGCTTTAAGTCTATCTCCCAGGGTTTGACCGGTGACCGTCAGGCAATCCAGGTGCAACATGTCGCGCAGTTCCCACAGCACGGTTTTCAAGCCGCCGGCCGAATGCAGATCTTGCATGTAGTGCTGGCCCGTGGGTTTCAAATCCACGAGCACTGGCGTTTCGTCCGAGAGTTGGTTCAAACGATGTAAGGAAATCTTGATTCCCGCGCGGCCAGCGATGGCGGTCAAGTGGATGATGGCGTTCGTGGAACCGCCGATGGCGAGCAGAATTCGCAGTGCGTTTTCCACGGACTTCTCAGTGATGATCTGGCTGGGTTTCAATCCGCCATTGCCCATCTTCACGGCTAACTCTCCGCTGGCTTCCGCGGCGCGCATGCGATCGGCGTGTACCGCGGGAATGGAGGCTGTGTCGGGTAGGGTCATGCCCAGAGTCTCGGCGATGCAAGCCATGGTGCTTGCCGTCCCCATCACCGCGCAGGTTCCAGCGGTGGTGGCGAGATTACCTTCTATGTCGTGAATGGCTGCTTCATCGACTTCTCCCGCGCGGTACTTGGCCCAGAATCTCCGGCAATCGGTACACGCCCCCAGGCGTTCGCCGCGATAGGGCAACGCCAGCATGGGGCCGGTGACCAGTTGCACGGCGGGAACGTCGGCGGAGGTGGCGCCCATGAGAAGTGCCGGAACGGTCTTGTCGCAACCGCCCACCAGCACCACGCTGTCCATGGGCTGCGCGCGAATCATTTCCTCCACGTCCATGGACATGAGGTTGCGGAACATGAGGCTCGTGGGATGGAGGAATATCTCTCCCAGGGAGATGGTCGGGAACTCCAGCGGTAGCCCGCCTGACTTCAGCACGCCGCGCTTGACGGCTTGAATCAGCTCCGGAACGTTGCGGTGGCAGTTGTTGAAATCGCTGGCGGTCTGGGTGATGCCGACCACGGGCCGGTCCAGCAGATCCAGGGAGTAGCCCATGGAGCGCGCGAAGGAGCGGCGCAGGTAAAGGGCGAAATCGCGGTCGCCGTAGTTGGTGAGGTTACGGCGCAGGCCTTTGGGATTGTCGTTTGGCATGGGGATGAGGTTGCAAGAACTCGGTCCACCCGAGTTTGCAGGCCCCGCGCCACAATTTCAAGCGATGCTGGCTAAAGCTTCGCTAATTCTTCAGCCAGTTGATCTCGCGCGCCGTCTTTTCGCCCACCAGCACGATATCCAAGGTCTCCGCGACTAGCGCGGCGCGGTCGGTCATTGGAATACGGCCCCCCATGATTTCCGCCAATTTTTGCGGCAGGACGGGCACCCTTTTCGGCTCCGCGTAACCGTCGGGGAAGTAGGGATGATTGGAATCCGGATCGTACTTGTCGGAAGCGCCCACGGTGTGCAGCATCTCATGGGCGATGACCATGTTGTTCAGCGCGGTGTCCTCATGGCTTGCCATGGCCTGCACCAAACCGATCAAGCCCTTTTGAAGGCCCACGGAATGACCTGCTATGTCTTCGCCGTAGGGATCGTAGAACTGCACGAAGAGGCGCACATGGGGCGTAACACCATCGACATCGTCGTGCATCCAGGCCCACAGACGGAATTGGAGGCTCCAATACATCGCGTCGAGCGGATTTCCGCTGCGCGGAGCAGGAGGAGGAATGGCGCTGACTTCCTTGGCGACGTGCATGGTGACTGGAGCCTCCACGTTCACCCCGTATCGACGCGCCTCGCGCTTCAGAAACTGCTCAATGGGGACGAAGGTTTCCCTGTTGAGGCTACGAATATAGACGGCGGTACGCTCGCCGCGGTCGGCGTTGATGGGGTAGATCACTACGTTGAGAGGTTCTTCCCACGCGGTGCTGCGCGCCCGTGTTACCCAGGAACCGATGGCCACGTAGGCCAAGATAACCAGCAGAATGGAAATTCGTATGGTGCGAAACACGGAAGGTCTCCGGGCATTTTTCTGTGAGTCCCCGTGTTGTACGCGGCCCCGCACACGCCGTCTACAAACGTTCAATGATTGTGGCGGTGGCCTGCCCGTGACCGATGCACATGACCTGGAGGCCGAACTGGCCGTCCACCGCGTCCAGGCCTGAAAGCATTTTTGACAGCAACCCCGCACCGGTCGCCCCAAGGGGATGGCCGTGAGCGATGGCACCCCCCCATGGGTTGACCTTGTCCATATCGGGCTTGAGTTCCTTGGCCCAGCTCAGCACCACGGTGGCGAAGGCCTCGTTGATTTCGATCCAATCCAGATCCTTGATGGTAAGCCCTGCCCGCTTGAGCGCGATCTCGGTGGCGGGAATAACGCCGGTCAGCTGCAAGGTAGGGTCCGATCCGACGGCCACGCGCGCGCGAAACCTCGCCCGCAGCTTGAAACCATCAGCCCTCGCCACGGCTTCGTTAGCCACCAATACCGCGGAAGCGCCATCGGAAATTTGACTGGAATTGGCGGCCGTCACGACCCCCTTGCCTTCGGGGCGGAAAGCTGGCTTCAGGTTGGCCATTTTTTGCTCGTCGAGCACGCCTCGCACGCCATCGTCGTGGGCGAGCGTGAAGGGGCTGGCTTCGGGATTCACCGCTCCGACCGGAATGATCTCCTTGTTCATGCCAGCCTGTTGCGCCCGGTAGGCGCGGCGGTGGCTTTCCTTGGACCATTCATCCACATCGCGCCGGGAGATTCCCCACTTATCCGCCACGCGCTCCGCGCTTTCACCTTGATGAATCAAATCGTGGTGCTTGAAAAGCTCGGGATTCAAGCCCTCGAAACCCGCCGCGCCTTCGCGCCCCAAGGTGATATCGAGGAACATCGGCGTGCGCGTCATGCTCTCCACCCCGGAACCGATCACGTAGTTCATGTCTCCCGCCGCCACCGCCTGCGCGGCGAAGTGCACGGCTTGCTGGCTCGATCCGCACATGCGGTTGAGCGATACACCGGCAACATGGGTAGGGAAGCCAGCGAGCAATACCCCGAGGCGCGCCGGATTAGCGCCCTGCTCGCCACATAGCGTTACGGTGCCATCCACCACATCCTCAATTTTTCCGGGATCGATGCCGGCCCGCTGCACCAAACCCTTGAGTGCGTGCGCCAACAGGCTATCGGGACGAATCTCGCGCAACGCCCCGCCCCGGCGCGCGAAGGGGGTACGCACTGCATCGATGATGATGGCTTCTGGCATGAGTAATTCCTTTTCTAGCTTCGCGCTAATTCGCGCGCAATGATGTTACGTTGGATTTCCGCGGTGCCTTCGTAGATCTGTATCACCTTGGCGTCGCGAAAGAGTTTCTCCACGGGGTATTCGGTGCTATAGCCCATGCCGCCAAAAATCTGCACGGCCTCGCTCGCGGCTCGCATGCCGGCGTCGGCAGCGAAGGTCTTGGCGTAGGCGGCTTGCTGCGTGTTGCGCTCGCGCGCGTCCAGCAACCACGCTGCTTGATAGACCAGGAGCTTTGCCGCTTCCAGCTCCATGGCCATGCCGGCCAGCTTGTGACCGATGGCTTGGTGTTCGATGATGGGCTTACCCATGGTGTGTCTGGTCTTGGCGTAATGCACGGACTCGTCCAGGCAACGCTGGGTGAGGCCCAGCGCGAGGGCACCCACACCTGGGCGCGAGCGGTCGAAGACCTTCATCGCAATCAAGAACCCCGCACCCTCGCCATCCAGCAACGCCGAGGCCGGTACGCGCACATCCTCCAGAAATACTTCGGCCGCAAGCCCTGCTCTTTGCCCCATCTTGCCCAAGGGTGTGCCCACCCGTAGGCCCGGCGTATCGCGATTGACGAAGAACGCGCTGATACCGCGATGTCCTCCCCGCGGATCGGTCTTGGCGAAAATGACGAACATGCTGGCAAGGGGCGCGTTGGAGATCCACACCTTGCTACCGTTCAGCACGTACTCGTTGCCAGCTTTCACCGCACGCGTTTTGATGGCAGCCACATCCGAGCCCGCGCCAGGTTCCGTGAGCGCGTAGGCACCGAACTCGCCTTTAAGCAAGCGGCCGAAGGCTTCGCTCTTCTGCGCTTCGTTACCCGCTACGTGAAAGACATCGGCGAAGATGGCATTCAGTCCTATCCCGCCCGCGATTCCCGTGCAGCCCCAGGCAAACTGTTCGCTCACCAAGCATTGCTCGAAGGCGCCCAGCCCGAGGCCACCGAAGCGCTGCGGGATCGCAAGATTCACCAATCCCACTTCCAGCGCCTTACGGTAGACCGCAACCGGAAAATCCGCCTCGCGGTCACAATGCGCGGCAATGGGCGCGATGTCCTTGCGCGCGAAGACACGCGCGCTATCCTGAATGAGTTTCTGCTCGGTGCTAAGGCGAAAGTTCATGACCGCCGGCCGGTCATTTACTCTGGCAGGCGGCTAAAGCGGATGCTTCCCTTCTGCAAGCCTTCCTGAACCACCGACAAACCGCCGGCGGCGATCATCCATTCCAGCCGGTGATCGCGGTACTGCCGCTTGATCTTGCCTTCCGCCAGCATGGTCGCGACATCGGGGAAATTGGCGATCACTTGCTTCATCTGCTCCACCGCCTTTGCCACGCTGGGGCGCGCACTCACGCGCTCCAACCAAGCTGCCAAGGCAGAGCCCGCGGGCGGAGGATGACCCGACAGGGCCGAGCGCGCAATATATGGCGCACAGGCGACATCGCCCCAACCGAACGTATCGCCATTGAACCAGGCTCTGTTGCCTAACTCGCGATTGAGCCAGCCTTGCAGCTTGGTCACGCTTTCGCGCGAGAACGCCACCATCTTGTCCGCCTGCGCACCTGTTGCGCGCTTGAAGCGCAGCACCTCGCCCAGCCCCCAGTTGTTGGGTTCGTATAGACCATCCATCACATCCTCGATCATGCGAACACGCGCGCGATCCGCGGGCGAACGCGGCAGCAGCGCGGGGTTGGGCCATTTGTCCTCCAGGTACTCCATGATGATGGTGGAGTCGAAGACCTTGGTATCGCCATCGATGAGCGCTGGAATTTCCGCACGCGGGCTGGCCGCGACGAAGGCGGTTTCCACCGCTCCGGTCATCATCCCATCTGGAACGATTGCTTTGAATTCGATGCCTTTCTCCATGAGCGCGATCTTCACCTTCATGGCATAGGAGGACAGCGGATGTTCGTAGAGTGTGATCATGATCTCGTCCTTATTCAGTGGTCAGAACAACTTTACCGCTCACTTTTTTCTGCACGACATCGTTGAGCGCCTGTGCAGCCTGTTCCAACGGATAGGTCGCGTGGATATGCGGCTTGACCTTACCCGCCGAAAACATGCGCATCAACTCCTGGTTGTTGCCGCGGTTGCGTTCGGCTTCCGTGCGAGTAAACGCACCCCAGAACACACCGACAATGGAGCATCCCTTCAACAAGGCGAGATTAAGCGGAATTTTCGGAATCTCGCCGGCGGCGAAACCCACCACGAGGAACCGGCCGTTCCAAGCCATGTCGCGCAAGGCGAGTTCCGAGTAGGCACCGCCCACGGGATCGTAGACCACGTCCACGCCACGGCCACCGGTGATCGCCTTGACGCGCGCGCGCAGATCTTCCGTCGCGTAATTGATGCCTTCATCAGCGCCTGCTTGCTTACATACGGCTAGCTTCTCCGCACTCGATGCGGCAGCGATAACGCGCGCGCCCAAGGCTTTGCCGATTTGCACGGCGGCGAGCCCGACACCTCCGGAGGCGCCCAGCACCAATAACGTTTCGCCTGCCTTGATTTGCGCGCGGTCCACCAGCGCGTGATAGGAAGTGCCATAGGCCAGCACAAAAGCTGAACCGGAAACGTAGTCCATGGCACCGGGCATGGGAATCAAGCGGTCCGCGTCCACCACCATTTCCTGCGCAAACCCGCCCCAGGTGGTCGTGGCGATCACGCGATCCCCAACCTTCGCGCTACTCACGCCTTCGCCCAGTTCCTTCACCACTCCCGCGACCTCGCCGCCGGGCGAGAAGGGAAGCTCCGGCTTGAATTGGTACTTGCCTTGAATGATGAGCGTGTCGGGAAAATTCACGCCCGCGGCCTTGACTCCAATCACCACTTGTCCCTTCGCTGGTTTGAGCGGCGGGACTTCCTCCACCACCAACTTCTCGGCGGTGCCTAGTTCTTTACACAGTACAGCTTTCATTGCATTCAACCCTTTTCGCTCAATTGCCTTTCAGCATCTTCTCCACCTGCCGCCAGCCCGCCTCCGCCATGGGCCGGGCGCGTTTGCCTTGTTCGATGGCGTGGGCGCTCGATGCGGTGCCGTCCACCACGCGGCCCATGATCCCTTGCAGAATGGCCGCCAGGCGGAACATGTTGTAGGCCATATAGAAATCCCAATTCTGGATTTCGCCGCGGCCCGTGCGGCGGCAATAGGCCTCCACGTATTCTTCCTCCGTGGGAATGCCCAAGGCTTTGTGATCGAGGCCGGCGATGCCGCGAAACTCCCCTGGCATCAAGCGCCAGTACATACAGTGGTAGGCAAAGTCCGCCAAGGGATGGCCCAGGGTCGAAAGCTCCCAGTCGAGCACGGCCAGCATGCGCGGTTCGCTACCGTGGAAGATGGTGTTGTCCACCCGGTAGTCGCCATGCACGATGCTGGTTTCCTCGGCGGCCGGGATGTTCTTGGGCAACCACTCCATCAAGTTTTCCATGGCTTCAATGCGCTCGGTTTCCGAAGCGCGGTACTGTTTCACCCAGCGGCCAATCTGGCGCTCGATATAGTTTCCTGGCTTGCCGTAGCTCGCCAAGCCGGCCTTTTCGTAGTCCACCTTATGCAAGGCCGCCAAAACGCGGTTCAACTGGTCATAAATGGCGCGGCGCTCATCCGGATGAGCACCCGGCATGGAGCCGTCCCATATCACGCGGCCCTCGACATAACTCATGATGTAGAACGCCGTGCCGATGACCGAATCGTCCTCGCACAAACAGTAGGTTTTCGCGACGGGGACGTCCGAGCCTTGTAATGCCGTGATCACGCGGTATTCGCGATCCACGGCGTGGGCGGAAGGCAACAATTTCCCCGGAGGCTTACGCCGCAGCACATAGCGCTCGCCGGGGGTGCGCAGCAAGAAGGTGGGGTTGGACTGGCCGCCCTTGAACTGTTCCGCCGTGAGCGGCCCTTGAAAGCCGGCTACGTGGCTTTGCATGTAGCGCTCAAGGCCTGCGATGTCGAAACGATGCCGCTCTTGCACGGCCATCGTTCCGGTGAATTCCTCGTGCATCTTTGACTCGGTTCCCGTTGAAAAAATGCGCCAGCAGAATACCATCCCCGGAGGCTAGAATCGGGATTCCCATATCCGTGCCGAGTCCGCCGTGGAAGCCTTCAAAGATAAAGTCGCAGTGATAACCGGCGGGGCCAGCGGCCTCGGGCTTGCCATGGCGCGCCGTTTTGCCCGCGAGGGGATGAAGCTCGTGCTGGCCGATATCGAGGAAGGCCCTCTTCAAAAGGCCGTCGCGGGGTTCGTGGCGCAAGGAACCTCCGCCACCGGCATCAAGACCGATGTTTCAAAAGCGCAGGACGTGGAAGCTCTGGCGGCACGGGCCTACGACACCTATGGCGGTGCACACGTCCTATGCAATAACGCCGGCGTGGCGCCCGGCGGCTTGGCCTGGGAAAGTACCGTTGCCGATTGGGAATGGTGCCTGGGCGTCAACGTATGGGGCGTGATTCACGGGCTGCGCAGCTTCGTGCCGCGCATGCTCAAGCAAGCCGCGCCTTGCCACATCGTCAACACCGCCTCCGTCGCGGGGTTGCTATCTCCTCCCGGGATGGCCACTTACTGCGTCTCCAAGCACGCCGTGGTGACGTTGAGCGAATGCCTCTACCAGGACTTGAGCAAAACCGGGCCGCAAATAGGTGTGTCGGTGCTATGCCCGGCTTACGTACCCACGGGCATTTCCGACAGTGAACGCAACCGCCCGGCGACCCTAAAGAACCCGCCCAAGGAAAGATCCGCGGAGGAAATCGCAAGGGAAGAACAAATGCGCCACGCGGTGCAATCGGGCCGCATCACCGCGGACCAAGTCGCGGACAAGGTATACGAGAGCGTGCGCGACAATCGTTTCTATATCCTTACCCATGAAAAGATCAAGGGCGCCATCGAAGTGAGGATGAAGGACATTCTAGAGGGGCGCAGCCCCACGGATACTTTCAAGCCGCGTTCTTAGACGCGGGCGGCACCTACACCAGTACGATGTGTACCCGGTAAGGGCCATGGATGCCCAGGACCATGGTCATCTCGATGTCCGCGGTTCTAGAGGGGCCCGAGACAAAGGAAACCTGCCGTGGCATTTTCCCGTGCTCGCTGCGTAGCAAGTCCCAGGCGTCCTCCATGGAACGGACGATACGCGCCCGGGGGACGATGGCGACATGGGTCTCGGGCAGCAAACTATTGGTGAGCGGCGTGGCTTCGCCCGAAAGTGTCATCAGGGTGCCCGTTTCAGCGATCGCGCAATAGCAACCGGTGATGCCCGTCTTGTCCGTGGCATTGGCCGAGCGAAATTCGACATCAAGACCGGCCTCTTTCCAGGGTAAATCCGCATAGGCTTGCCAGCAACACGCTGTTGATGGAAGGGCATTGGATTGCACATAGTTCGCCACGGCGGAAGGAACGCCGGACAATGAAGCAGCCTCGTCCACGGTACTGGACAATCCAATGCAGCGTTCCTTGAAACGTTCAATCAAGTCCCAATCCATTGCTGGCATGGGGCCGCGCGCGTGGCCGGACAGCATTGCATGCACATCCTGGCCGCGGCGCTCTTGATGGGCGGAGGAAACTCCTAGCGCGGAACGCACGCGGCGAAGAATGTTCTCCCTGGCGCTCACCGCTTACGCTCCGCGTAGAGTTCGCGGAAGGTCTTTCCTTGCGGGGCAGGAAGGTCACGTTCCTTTGTCCATTCGCCGCCAGGCAAGCGGTGAAGCATGCGGCCCTGCCCTCCCATCCATTTGCCAATGCGCGCGGCAAACTTGGCCAGCTGCGCGTATAGCCACGGACGATTTGCAGCGTAGGACCACAGCTTGAGCCCCAAGCGTTCCTGCCACGGGCGTAAGCCTTTCTCTACTTGCTGTTCGCGCAGTTTTCGCATGAGATCGGGCAAGGGGATCTTCACCGGGCACACAACGCCGCACTGGTTGCACAGCGTTGCGGCATTGGGCAGATCGATGGCCTTTTCCAGTCCCGCATAGGCGGGGGTGAGCACGGCCCCGATGGGGCCCGGATAAACCCAGCCGTAGGGATGCCCGCCGATGTTCTGGTACACCGGGCAGTGATTCATGCAAGCGCCGCAGCGAATGCAACGCAACGCTTCGCGCAGTTCGGAGCCCAGCACGCGGCTGCGGCCTGCGTCCACGATGATGATGTGGAATTCCTCCGGGCCATCGGGGTCGCCCTGGCGTTTTGGCCCCGTGGCGAACGTGAGGTAATTGCTGATGGGCTGTGCGGTCGCGGAGCGGGTCAGCAACCTCAGCAACAGGGAAACGTCTTCCAGTGTAGGGACGACTTTTTCGATACCCGCGATGGCCACGTGCACCCGTGGCATGGTGGTGGTCATGCGGCCATTACCTTCGTTGGTCACGATCACCGTGGTGCCCGTGTCCGCCACCAGAAAGTTGGCGCCGGTAATTCCCATCCCAGCGTCCAGAAAGTGCGGGCGCAACACCATGCGCGCTTCGCGCGTCATCTCGGCGATATCGGTCTTGCGCGGCAGCTTGTGCTTCTCGTGAAATAGATCGGAGACTTCTTCGCGCGTCTTATGCACGGCGGGCGCGATGATGTGCGAGGGCGTGTCTCCGGATTGTTCGATGATGTACTCGCCGAGATCGGTTTCTCGCACCTCGATTCCGGCATCCATGAGGAAACGGTTAAGGCCGCTTTCCTCGCCCAGCATGGATTTGGATTTGATGACCTTACGGATCCGGGTTTGCCGCGCGATCCGCAGCACCAACTCGTTCATCTCTTGCGAATTTTCCGCCCAATGCACTTTTGCGCCCTGTGCAATGGCATTGCGCTCGAAGGACTCGAGGTAGAGGTCCAGGTGCGCCAGCGCGTGATCGCGCACGAGCTTTCCTGCCTCGCGCAACTCCTCGAAATTACCCACCTCGGCGGCGGCCTTGGCACGGCCCACGACCATGCGGTCGCGCAAGCCGGACATGGATTTGAGCAGATTCGCGTCGCCCAGTTTGGCGGACGCGACAGCCTTGAAGTTTTGCGAAGTGATTTGCATGCTCAATCCGTCATGCCCGCAAGCACCTCGGCGATATGCCAGACCTTGATGCCTTGGTCACCACGCCGGCGCAGGCGGCCTTCGATGTTAAGCATGCATCCCAGATCGCCGAGAACCAGGGCACTAGCTCCCGTGGCGCAAACGTCGTCGCACTTCTGATCGGCGATACGCGCGGAGATGCCGCCAAACTTCACCGCAAAGGTGCCGCCAAAACCGCAGCACTGTTCTGGCGTGCTCATCTCCTTGAGGGCCACACCGGGCATCTTCGCCAATAGAGCGCGCGGCTGTTGCTTCACGCCCATTTCGCGTAACCCCGAGCAGGAGTCGTGATAGGTAACGGTGCCCGTGAAGTTGCCTGGAACGCCTGCGATCTTCGCCACGTTCACCAAAAAATCCGTGAGTTCATAAGTGCGGCCAGCGAGGTCTTCCACCTCCTTGGCCAAGTCCGGAAAATCGCCCAACAATTCCGGGTAGTGCGCCTTGATCATTCCACCACAGGAACCCGAGGGGACCACGATGTAGTCACAACCCTGAAACTCACGCAACACTTTCCGCGCGATTGCTTGCGCGCTAGGGCGGTCGCCGGAGTTGTAGCCTGGCTGCCCGCAACAGGTTTGAGTGCCCGGTACCACGACTTCATATCCGGCGGACTCCAGCAACCTCAATGCGGCAAATCCAATACGGGGCCGCATCAGGTCGGCAAGACAGGTAACGAAGAGTCCAGCTTTCATATCATGCGCTCATGTCACAGGAGGTTGCCTCCTGTTGCGCCGTTGTTACCAATGGCGCCAAGGAAAAGCACACTTGCGTAAACAACGGGGCTGCGAGGAGTGGGGCTTGCACGCCCCTCACGGAGAAACCGTGACGGCGCAGACTAGCAGAAGGCCAAGGGCAAAATCAAATCGCGGCCTTGCGCCGCGATTTGTTGGTGAAACCTGCCTTACTTAACCGATGCGGTTGCGGAAGCCCCGGATGGGAGAGCCTTCCAACCAGCGCTTGATGCGGTTGGCATCGCCCACACGCGTCATCTTGCCCCAGGAATCCAGCAATACGATGATCACGGGACGGGTCCCGATGGTGGCTTGCATGACCAGGCAGCGCCCAGCCTCGGAGATGTAGCCTGTTTTCGACAATCCGATATCCCAGCTACCGGCGCGCACAAGGCTATTGGAGTTGTGGAACGCCACCATGCGGTGCCGCTTGCGGGACTCCATTTCCACTTCCGTGGACTCGGAGGTCGTGAAGTGGCGAATCAAGGGATACTGGAAGCTCGCGTTCACCAGGATCGCGAGATCCTGGGCGGTGGAGACATTTCCTGGATTAAGGCCTGAAGCATCGAGAAACTGAGTATTGCGCATCCCGAGGGCTGCCGCTTTCCTATTCATGGCTTCCACGAAGGCGAACTGGCCACCTGGGTAGACACGTCCGAGAGCCGCCGCGGCGCGGTTCTCCGAAGCCATCAGCGCTAGTTTCAGCAATTCGCGGCGCGGCAGGATAGTGCCCACTTGTAGGCGCGAGCGCGTACCCTTCAATGTATCCACGTCCTCGTAGCCGATCCGGATTTCTTGGTCAAGCTGCAATCCAGCATCCAACACCACCATCGCGGTCATCAGTTTGGTGATGGAGGCGATGGGTTGAATGGCGTTGGTGTTTTTCGCGTACAGCAACTGGCCTTTGTCTTGATCGATCACAATGGCCGCCGAAGAAGCGAGTCTCAAATTTCCGCGCCGCAACATGACAGCGCTGTCCAGGGTTTGAAAGGCGGTTGGCCTGTACTCACCCGTTAGGGGAACCATGGGGTCTGGTTGCTGAGCGGGTTCGGGTGCCAGAAGGGTCTTGGCGGGATCGGTGGAGGCACTCACTATTGCCATGATGGAATCAAACGTATCTGCCTGGGCGGGAACAGCGGCCGAAAGGGCGGCGGCCCAGAGCAACTTCTTCGCAAAAGACTTCCTCAGCATATGTTCCTCGAATTCATCCTTCTGATGGGCTAAACGCATGTAGCCACTATTGTGCCGCTTGGCAAAGACGGTCTTTACGCACTCCACCCCGAGGGTTTCGAGCATACAGGGCGCGAGTAAAAGGCGACCAATGAAGGTCAGAAAGTACCAAAAATCAGGTAGTAAGGCAACGGACTTAAACGAATTAACACTTGCTTTCGCGCGCTTGTCGTCAGTGCCCGTCAAACCGCCGGGCCCTAAGCTTTCGCAAGAACGCCGGTATCTCGGCACCTTCTCGCAGGCACCTCGCCTTCTAAGTCACAGATTGTCGGCAGGAACACGCTTAGCTTGATCCCACGGGCGCGGTAAATTTCAGCACCCCGTCGCCATCTTTGGACTCTTCGCGCTGCTGAAGCGCCCACATTTGTGCGTAGACCCCACTTTGTACGAGCAAGGCATCGTGACTTCCTCGTTCGATGATACGGCCCTGGTCCATGACCAGAATCTGATCGCAATCCACCACAGTGGATAACCGGTGGGCTATGACCAGCGTGGTGCGCGCGCGTTTGATGCGATGCAATTCCTCTTGAATGGCTTGTTCCGACTTCGAATCCAGTGCCGAGGTGGCCTCATCGAACACATAGATACTGGGCCCCTTGAGGATGGCACGCGCAATGGCCACACGCTGCTTCTCGCCGCCGGAGAGTTTGAGGCCGCGCTCGCCTACATTGGTGTCATAGCCGTCGGGCAACCTTTGAATGAACTCGTGGAGGTGCGCGGCTTGCGCGGCCGCGATCACCTCTTCTTTTGGCGCCTCGGGTCGTCCGTAGGCGATATTGTAGAAAATGGAGTCATTGAAGAGCACCGTGTCTTGCGGAACGATGCCAAGGCTCGCACGCAAGCTCTTTTGTGTGATGTCCCGTATATCCTTGCCGTTGATGGCGATGCGCCCGGAGTTGACGTCGTAGAAACGAAACAGCAGGCGCGATAGCGTGGACTTTCCCGAGCCGCTATGCCCAACTACCGCCACGCTCTCTCCCGCCGGGACCTCGAAACTGACATCGAACAAGATCTGCCGCCGGCTATCGTAGCCAAAATTCACGGAATCGAAGCGCAAGCTGGCGGAACCCGCGGCGAGATCTTCCGCGCCGGGACGGTCGCGCACTTCCAGGTTCTCATCCAATAAACGAAACATCTTCTCCATGTCGGCCAGTGCATGGCGGATCTCCCGGTAGACAAACCCCAGGAAATTGAGCGGCATGTAGAGCTGAATCATGAAAGCGTTCACCAGCACCAGATCTCCGAGCGTCATGGTGCCGTTGACAACGCCATTGGCGGCCAATGCCATAAGGGCGGTCACACCCAAGGCGATGATGGACGCCTGCCCCGCATTGAGCGCCGCCAGGGAAGTCTGGTTACGCACTGCCGCGGTTTCCCAAGTCTCAAGATTGCGGTCGTAGCGTTTCGACTCGAACGCCTCATTGCCGAAGTACTTCACGGTTTCGTAGTTGAGCAAGCTGTCGATGGCCTTGGTGTTGGCCTTGGAGTCGCTCTCGTTCATGGCGCGGCGAAACTCCATGCGCCATTCGGTGACCAGCAGCGTAAACAACACATATACCGCCAGAGTGGTAAAGGTTACTACCGCGAACCGGTATTCATACTTCGCGATGAGAATGCCCGCCACCAATGCGATTTCCACCAGGGTCGGCAAGATGTTGAACACCATGAAGTTGAGGACAAAAGAAATGCCCCGGCTGCCGCGCTCGATGTCGCGCGACACCCCGCCGGTTTGCCGTTCCAGATGAAAGCGAAGAGACAGGGCGTGCAGATGCTCGAACACCTTCATGGCCACGCGGCGGATGGAGCGCTGCGTGACTTTCGCGAAGATGGCGTCGCGCAACTCCCCCAGGGCCGAGGCACTCATGCGTAGCACGCCGTACCCCAGGAGTAGAGCGGCAGGGAGTAACAATACCGTGTCCCGGACGCTCAAGTGATCCACGATCTCCTTCATCAACAAGGGCACCGACACGTTCGCGAGCTTGGCAATGACCAGGCACACGAGGGCAAGGAACACGCGGCCCTTGAACTCGGCCAAATAAGGCAGAAGACCGCGAATGGTCTTCCAATCGTTGCGCTCTCTGGTAAGGGGTTGGCCGCTATCGGAAGGGCGCATTAGGCGGGATCAAAGGGAGGGAAGCTCCGATTCTATCTGTCATGAACGAGAGCAGATACCCCGGCTCGCCGCCTATAATGCTGGTGTCCTCTTAAACCTTGACCATCCTAGCCCATCATGCGAAACCGTCACGCGGGCGCAAGCACCGTGGTAATGCTCCTCGGCGTACTGGCTGCCGCCGCCTTGCTTTTTGCCGCCTACATTTGGGTGATGCTTCAGTGGAGCTACTCCGTAGGCGAACGCGCCGGCTGGGTGCAAAAGCTCTCCAAGAAGGGATGGTTGTGCAAGACCTGGGAAGGCGAGATGGCCATGGTTTCGCTGCCTGGCTCCGTCCCGGAGAAATTTCTTTTTACCGTCCACGGCGATGGCGTCGCGGACCAAATCAACACCATGATCGGAAAGCGCGTGGCGTTGCATTACGAGGAACACGTGGGCCTGCCATCGAGCTGTTTCGGCGACACGCGGCATTTCGTGACGGGGGTGAAGCTGATCGAAGAGAACCCCGCCCCGCTGCCCGTTAATCCGCCGGCGGCCGCCCCCGTGGCGAAAGAGCCGCCTGGCCCCCAAACGAAGCCTTAAGAGACATGAGTTCCATTCTAAGCATTCAATCGGATCTGTATCGCATAGCCTTACCTGTCACCTTGTCCGATAGTACGCACGGCGACATGACTCACTTCGAGTTGGTCACCGCGCGCATTAAAGACGCCGATGGCGCCGAGGGCGTGGGCTATACCGTCACCGTGGGATGCAATGGCCATGCGATTCACGCCACCATCGAGCACGATATCGCCGCGCGCCTGCTTGGCCAGAATGCGGAGCTGACCGAAGCCCTTTGGCAGAAAATGTGGTGGGCCACCCATTACGGCGGGCGCGGAGGAGCGGCAAGCATGGCCATCGCGGCCATCGACATTGCTTTATGGGATTTGAAGGCGCGCAAGTTCGCAGTGCCCCTGTGGACGTTGCTGGGCGGGTACGACGCGAAGGTGCCTTGCTACGCGGGCGGCATCGATCTTTATTTCACTCTCGACAAGCTGCTTGCACAGACGGATGACAACTTAAAGCGCGGATTCCGCGCCATCAAGATGAAAGTCGGACGCGCTTTGTTGTCCGAAGACACCGCTAGAGTCAAAGCCATGCGCGCCCACTTAGGGGCGGATTTTCCCTTGATGGTCGATGCCAATATGCGCTGGTCGCCCGATGAGGCCATCCGTGCCGCGCGCGCCTTTCAAGCTCATGACATCTATTGGTTGGAAGAGCCCACCATTCCCGACGACGTCGAAGGCCACGCACGCGTCGTGCGCGAGGGTGGCGTCCCGGTCGCCACCGGCGAGAACTTGCACACGCTCTACGAATTCGCGCAAATGATTCGCGCGGGCGCGGTGACCTTTCCCGAACCCGATGTCACGGTGTGCGGAGGGGTCACGGGATTCATGAAAATCGCGCGGCTCGCGGAAGCCTTTAACTTGCCGGTGACTTCCCACGGGGCACATGATGTCACCGTGCATCTGTTGGCCGCCGCCCCCAATAGGTCTTATTTGGAAGCCCATGGTTTTGGCTTGGACCGCTACATCGCTAACCCCCTAAAGATCGAGGAAGGTTTTGCCATCGCGCCGGACCGGCCAGGGCACGGCATCGAATTCGATTGGGAGGCGCTGGAAGCCTGCCGCTTGTGAGCGGGCTACCGCGTGACGTACGTTTCATCGAGCGCGATTGGCTTAACGCCAATCACGTGCTGCTGCTCGGCGCAGAACAAAACATCCTCATAGACACGGGTTTCTTCAGCCAGGTTGATGAAACACTGAGACGGCTGGCACTTCCAGAAAATCTGGGGACTGGGCGCTTGCACCGTATCGTCAATACCCATTGCCACTGCGACCATGTAGGCGGCAACGCGGCCCTCAAGAGTATTTACGCTTGCGAGATCACCGTCCCCAAGGGGGAGGCGGAAATCGTCCGGCAATGGGATCGCAAGGGACTGTGGCTGGATTACGCCGATCATCGTGGCGAGCGCTTTGTCCTGGACTCGGTCATGCACGACGCAGAGCGCTTTCACGGCGCAGGACTTGAGTGGCGCGCCGTCGCCGCCCCCGGCCACGACATGGGCGCCATGATGTTTTACTGCGAGGAGGAAAAGCTCCTCATCTCTGGCGATGCGCTGTGGGAGCAATCCTTCGGTTTGGTGCTGCCCGATCCGCCGGAATGCCTGGCGGCCGCGAGGGCTGCGCTGGAATCCATCGCGCGGCTCGAAATTCGCCACGTACTGCCCGGTCACGGCAAAGTGTTCTCCAATGTGACCGAAGCCCTTGACCGGGCCTTCAAGCGCGTGGAGTACTTCGCTCAGGACCCGGAACGCCTGGCGCGCCACGCCATCAAAGCCATGTTTGGTTTTACGCTGCTGGACCGCGGCCGGATGCCATTGGCAACGCTGCCTGAGTATCTGGAGCGCGTGCCTGGGTTCGCCGCTCTCAACGCAAAGTACCTGCATATGAGCGCCGAAGAGCTTGCACAATGGATGGTCAGCCAGTTGGAAAAGGCGGGCGCCGCGAAGCGCGAAGACGGATGGCTGGTGAGCCAGTGAGCTTGCCTGGAGCCGTTCTTGCACGAGTTGCCATGGGATTCCCCAAGGAGGTTTGCGCCATGAGTAAATATGCCGCACTGATTTGTTTCCTTGCCGCCGCCAGCTTCAATGCGTGGTCCGAGGATTCCACGGACCTGGCGGAGGTCATCTCCGTGACCCCCATCAAGGAGTTCGTCAACGAACCCCGGCGTGAGTGCTGGTCAGAACCGGTCACGGAATACCGCGAATACACCGAGCCCCAAAGCGCGCGGCCCCATTCCGCTACGGGCGCCGTCATAGGCGGCGTCACTGGAGGAGTGATCGGTCATAACGCCGGCCGGGGCCACGGCAGGCATGCCGCCACGGCCGCCGGCGTGGTGATCGGCGCCATCATCGGGGACCGCATCGATAACCAAGACTATTACAACGAACCACGGATTCGCCGCGAGCCAGTCACTCGTTACGTGGAGCGCTGCAAGTCACACGACCGCTATGTTGCAGTCGTCAAGCGTTACCACGTGGTGTACCGGTACAACGGGCGGGAGGGCGAAGTAACGCTTCCCTACGATCCAGGTACTCATGTGAGGATCGGCGCACCCTCCGAGAGCGGCCAACCAAACACGCAATAGACCTACGCGTATTCGCCCTGGGCTCCGCTCACGGAAAAAGCCAGCGCCCAGCGCGCCAGGCGCAAGACGGCGCGGCACAGTATTCGTTCAAGCAACGGCAAGGATTCCCACTGTTCCCGCACCACTTGCCGGGCGCCTAGCTTCATCTCCTCCATCAAGCTAGCGCGCAATGCCAGGGCGCTGGCGTTGTCGCGCACCACGATATTGGCTTCCTTCGCCAGCAGCAAGCTAAGAGGCTCGATGTTGGAGGAACCCACGGTCAGCCACGCTGCGTCGATCACGGCCACCTTTGCGTGCAGATAGCCCAAGTGATACTCATGAATTTCGATACCGGCACGCAACAAGTCCGCGTAAAGCGCGCGCGAGGCGTAGTGCTGGAACCAATATTCCACCTTGCCTTGCAGCAGTAACACCACGCGCACGCCGCGCGCCACTGCGGCCGCCAGTGCCTCGCGAAAATTCCGGCCGGGAAAAAAATAGGCGTTCGCGATGAGAATTTCCGAGCGGGCCTCCTGAATGGCGGCGAGATAGGCGTTCTCGATCTCCCTGCGGTGCTTGAAGTTATCGCGCAGCAATAGCGCTGCCTCGACGTTGCCGCACGCAGCGGTCACCGGTTCTATTCGGCGTGCGGGGCGCCATCGCCGCCGGAAATGACTCCAACTCACCCGCCCCCACAAGGAGCACGCCGCGCCATGGATCTCCTCCAATAGGGGACCTTCGACCGACACAGCGTAATCCAGCCGCCCGTGAGTGGCGCGCGGTTTTTCGAAATCATCCACGATATTGATGCCACCCGCGAAGGCAAGCCGCCCATCGATCACGGCGAGTTTGCGGTGCATGCGGCGTAAACGGTGAGGGCGAAATTTAGTGAGCCGCTGCCACGGCCGAAATACCAGTACCCTGGCGCCTGCTTGCCTCAAATCCGCAACCGTCGCGCTGCTCAGAAACTCCTTCGACCCGAAGCCGTCAAGGAGGATTCGCACCGCCACGCCGCGCCGGGCCGCGCGAATTAGCGCGGCGGCGATTCTGCGTCCGGTGCCGTCATCCTCGTAAATGTAAGCTTGTAGATGAATCTCCGCGCACGCCGATTCGATAGCCGCCACCAGTGCCGGGAAATAACCGGCCCCCGATTTGAGAAGTTCTATCCGGTTGCCCGCGCGCAAGCGGGTCATGAACGCGCCTTACTGAAGAGCCAGAAGCGCCGAGAGCGCGACGTGATCGGAGATCTTCGCCCAAGGCCGGCCACGGTGCACATGGGCCAAGCGCACATCGAATCCGCGCACATAGATACGGTCAAGCTGCAACATGGGCATGGCGGCGGGAAAGCTGCGCGCGGGTGCCCTGGCCGTGCTCTCGAACACCTCTTGCACGTCCAAGGCAAGCTGAAGATGGGTGCTCGCCCGGCGCGTCCAATCGTTGAAATCTCCGGCCACGATCAAGGGCGCATCGTGAGGCACCAAGCGCTCGATACGCTGCACCAACGCATTCAACTGCTGGCTGCGCCAGCTCTTGAGTAAACCAAGATGCACGTTGATGGCGTGCAGCGGTTTCTTCCATCCTGGGATACCGATCTCACAGTGCAACAACCCGCGGTTCTCCAGGCGGTGCATGGAAACATCCTCGTTGTCCCATCGCGAGATGGGAAACTTGCTCAGAACCGCATTGCCATGATGGCCAGTGTCCGCGATGGCATTGCGGCCATAGGCAAAATCCTCCCACACACGGTCGGCGAGGAATTCATACTGCGGCAGGGATAGCCCATTGCCATGGTGTCCGGAAAATTCCTCGTGAAAACCCACCACTTCCTGAAGAAATACCAGGTCGGGGGAAATTTCCTGCAAGCGGTTGCGCAGTTCGTGCATCGCCATGCGGCGCTTGAACTGCGAATAGCCCTTGTGAATGTTGTAAGTGAGGACGTGTAAGGTATCCATGCCTCGTTCTATGTTCATTGTCTGGACGGCAACCCCGCGGAATCCTCTATCGCGGCCCGTCTTTCGATTTCTTGCACCATGGCGCCAAATTGCCTCTCTACCGCCCTTTTCAAGGCCGCGTTGCCGATGACCCGGGGCACACCGAAATTGGGTACGAACCTGCCGGTGTAGTGCAATTTGACGCCGGTATCGCTGGGCTCCAATGCATAACGGCCCGTCATTTCCTTGAAGCTTCCGGAGAGCGCCTTGGCCAAAATTTCATGGGGAGGGCGCTCCTCTATTTCCATGCGCAAGGTGATGGAGAATCGGAAAAACAGAAAGCTTGCCTTGCCCTTTTGTTCAACAACAACCCGGTCTCCCGTGCGTTCGGCCACCCGGCTTTCGGCCACGTCCGGCACAAACTCCGGGAGATGGGCGTAATCGGTAAGCACACCCCAAGCCTGTTGGTTAGTTGCCGCCAAGTCAGCACGAGCCTCCACGACGAGGACATCCTCTTCCCGGTGAGTATTGACGACGATGGGAGCCGCGAGAACCAATTGCGAGCACAGGAGCCACGCTAAATTTCCCAGCACCACGGGAGCCATGAGCAATCTCATGACCGAGAGTAACACGCCCTACTTCGGGATTTTTCCTCCCTTGGCGAGCACTTGCAGCATCTTGGGCAAGAACAGCAGGGCGTCGCGATTGCTCCAGGAGAAGCAGCGCGAGGCCGCCTCCTGGTGGCTCGCCCAAAGATAGCCGGAGTGTTCCTTGGGAGAAATAACGATGTCGCGGACACCGTCCACTTGCCAGCTGAATACGTGTTCGGTGTTGCGGGTCACGCCGGGGGCATAACGCCAGCGCCACTCGGAGAAAATTTGGTACTCGTTGCGCAGCCGCCAATCCAGGAACACCCCCCTGCTTGTATCCAACCCGGTCTCCTCATTGGCTTCGCGGCGGGCGGTCGCCTCAAGGGACTCGCCCGCATGCTGCGATCCAGTCACCGACTGCCAGAACCCCGGTTTGCCGAATCGCTCCAACAGCACGACTTGAAGATCAGGCGTGTGGATCACCACCAGCACGGACCTTGGGAGTTTGAATGGAGATACCACTGCGCGTCAAAGCTGCTTGAGCAAGTTGCCGACTTCGGCTTTCTGGGGAAACTTGTCGCCCATGCTGGCGAGGAACTCGAATTCTTTTTTCGCTTCGGCCTTGCGCCCCGCCTGCATCAATGCACGCGCGAAGTTGAAGCGGATATCGAGCACTTGCGGGGCGGCCTTACTCGCTTTCTCCAGCAACTCCACCCCGCGCAGCATTTCGCCGTGTTGCACAAGCATCCAGCCCAAGGTATCCATGATGGCCGGTACGTTCGGCGCAAGCGTATTCGCCTCTTCCGCATAAGCCAGCGCCTTGGGATCCTTGACTTGGTCCGCGGCCCAGGCGAGATTATTCAACAGCAGTGCATTCTTGGGTTGTACGGCAAGGGCTTCCTTGTAATACCGAATGGCACCTTGCAGGTCCTTATCGCCAGTCGCGCGCTCCGCCAGATACATGCGAAACACGATGTCCTTGGGATTCTTCGCAAACCACTCCTGCGCCAGAGCCTGGGCGCGGTCCTTCTTACTCCCTTGCGCCAGGGCGCCGTACAGCTTTATTAGAATCGCGGCGCTTGGTTTGTTCGTGTAGGCCTGTTGCAATAAGTCCGCGGCATCGCCCCAGCGCTGCATGGCGCCTAGGACCGCTGCCTCTAACTCGTAACTTCCGCTCTCCTTGGGATTCTTTTGCCGTAGGCGGCGAGCGATTTCCAAGGCAGGCTCGTATTCCTTCGCTCGCATGTGAACCATAATTTGCGCCTGCATAGCGGGCAACCAGTTCGGGCGAATTTCCAGCACTTTCTTCAGGCTCTCCTGGGCTTGCCGCGTATCGCCCGCGGCCAGGTGGGTTTCCGCCATCAGCATGAGCGGCTCCGGCCGCTGGGGTTGTAGCTTGGCGAGGTTGGCGTAGGTGGAAAGGGCTTGGTTGAGTTCGCCGGCCACTTGTTGCGTGCGACCCAGCGCTTGCACGACGCTGGGATTATCTGGCGCCGCGGCGGCAGCCTCCTGCGCGGCGGCCAAAGCTTGCTTGGTATCGTTCGCGCGCAATAACGTTTCCACCAGCGCCAAGCGCGCCCGCGTGGCGCTCGGATCGTTCTTTATGACAGAGCGAAGGGGAGCGGTAGTGACCTCGCTCTTTTCGCCCAGCGCGAGCAGCATACGAGAGTAAGCCAGGGCCACGGACTCGTTGCGCGGGGCCTTGCCCAGCACTTCTTCGTAACGCCGCTTGGCATCGTCCGTTTTTTTCTCCTGCACATCAAGGCGCGCGAGAGAGTCCAAGGCCAGCACGTAGGTCCCGTCCTTTTGCAGTGCCGCGGCGAATTGCTTGCGTGCGCCCGCGAAGTCCTTTTGCGTGGCCAGCACGACTCCTCTGAGGCTAGCAGGCAAGGGACTTTCCGGTTGTTTTTTCTCGATACTGTTGATCCACGTCATCGCCTTACTCATTTCACCGCGGCGCATGTGGTAGATCACCAAGGTGAGCGCGGACTGCGATTTATCGCCCTCGTCCTTGGCGGCGCCTTCGAGGATGCGCAAACCTTCATCCGTTTGCCCGGCCGCCATGCGCGCTTGGCCCAGCCGTGTCGCGGCCAATGTGCCGCCTTGCGCGGCACTGCGTTCGAAATACTTCGCGGCCTCGGCGAGGTCGTTCTCCGCCACGGCGATCTCTCCGGCCAGCAACAATAGCCTAGGGTCGTTCGGCAGCAGATCGAGCGCATCCTTCACTTCGCGGGAGGCTCGCACGCGGTCTCCCGCAGCCAAGAACGACGCCGCCAGCAATTGCCGCGCGTAAGCATTGCGCTTTTGTTGTTTGGCAACGATCTCCAGGTGCTCGATGGCTTGCTGGTAGGACTTCAACTGATAACTCGAAGCACCCGCCACGAGATGAGCCGGCACGAAGGCTGGAGCCAAGCTCAGGGTCTTGTTGGAAAACTCATGGGCCGCCGCATAATCCTTCTTTTGAAAGGCCAATAAAGAGCGCGCATGGAAAGATCTCGGATCCTTCGGTGCAAAGCTCTCCATTTGCTGCGCGAATTTGATGGCCTCCTCCAGGGCGCCGCCCTCTATCAACACCATGACGAGCGCGTAATGCTCTCCCACCCCCTTGGGGTAGTATTCCACCAGCTTGCGGTAGAGCGCGAGGACTTCCTCTTTCTTTCCGCGCATGCGCGCAATTTCCGCCTTGAGCACCAGGACCTCTCGCTCCTTGGGCGAGTCCGCCAGTATTTCGTCGCTCTGGCGCAGGGCATCGTCCAGATCGTTTTTCACGGCGGCGACCTTGGCCTTCCCAACACGGGCGGACATGAGGCCCGGTTTCAATGTGAGCGCATCCTCGAACGCCACCACGGCGGCATCGGTTTTCCCGCGCCCGAGATGGGCATGGCCCAAAAGAGCTTTCAGCTCCGCGCTGCCTTCGCGGTTGGAAAGTTGCGCAAGGGCAAACTCGTTGACGAATTCCTCCAGCTTGCCCTGGTCGAATACGGTTCGCGCCAGGATCGGGGTCGCGCTCTCCTTGTCGTAACCCAGATCCAGGGCGCGCCGGAATTCCTTTTCCGCCCCGGCCAAATCGCCGGTTTCCCGGAGTGTCTGCCCTAATAAAAAGCGCCCTTCCTTGTGATTGGTCTCCTTCTGAAGCGCGTTCTTCAGTTGGATCGCGGCGGCTTTGTACTCCTTGTTAGCGATATTCTGCTTGGCGGAGGAGATGAGTGTCTCCGGTTTTTCGCCACAGGCGGCCAACAGAGCCATCACAACACAAATACCTACCGCACTGAGCGCTTGTTTCATCCAATCCCCCATGGTGAGCCGTCTACCGGCGTGACGCCGCAGGCTGTGAGCAATTGCCTTGCCTAGTATTCGGTAGCCGGGATACTCAGTCCAAGTTGCCACAATATAAAGCTGTCGGTAAAGGCAATCTCCCGCAGATAATCGTAGCGCCCCGAAGCCCCGCCATGGCCCGCCCCCATGTTCGTCTTCAGCAGCACTGGCTCCTTGCCTGCATTCAAGGCCCTAAGCCTTGCCACGTACTTGGCGGGCTCCCAGTACATGACTTGGCTATCGTTGAGGGAAGTTTCCACGAGCATTGCCGGATAGGACTTGGCCGCCAGGTTGTCGTAGGGCGAATAGGCACGCATGTACTCGAAGTCAGCGGGCTCGTGGGGATTTCCCCATTCCTCGTACTCCCCGGTGGTCAGGGGCAAGGTGTCGTCGAGCATGGTATGGATGACATCCACAAAGGGGACCTCGGCGATGACGGCCTTGAAGAGTTCTGGCCGCATATTGGCCACCGCGCACACCAATAGTCCGCCGGCGCTCCCGCCTTGAATCAGCAACTGTTCGGGCCGGGTGTAACCCAGGGCGATCAGCGCTTGCGCAGCCGCGATGAAATCGGTGAAGGAGTTACGCTTCTTGCGCATTCGGCCTTGGTCGTGCCATGCCTTGCCATACTCGCCTCCCCCGCGCACGTGGGCGATGGCGTAAATGACCCCCCGGTCCAGCAAGGACAGCCGAGTGGAACTGAAATACACGTCGTTGGGAATTCCGTAGGCGCCGTACCCCGTTAGCAACGCGGGCTGGGGTCCGGATTGGCGTGCTTGCTTCTTGTACACCATGGAGACCGGAATGGAGGCGCCATCTGGGGCCTTGGCATAGAACACTTCAGAGCGGTATTGCCCGGCGTCGTACCCCCCCAAAACTTCCTGCCGCTTGAGCAGTTTCAGCTCCCGGGTATGCAAGTCGTAGTCGTAAACGCTGTTGGGTACCACCAGGGATTCGTATTCGATGCGATACACGGTGCTGGCGAACTCTTCGTTGTCCCCCCCAGACACAGAGCAGGCTACTTCGGGCATCTCCAAGCGCCATGATTCGCCGCTATCGTAGGCGCGCACACGCAGCTGGGGAAAACCGCCTTGCCTTTCGTGGAGCACCATATGGCGGGCAAACAGGTCCACGCCTTCGAGCATGACATCGGGGCGGTGCGCAATCAGTTCCACCCAATTTTCCTTGCTGGGTTGCGCCACGGGAGCCACCACCAAGCGAAAATTCCGGCCTGCGTCATTGCTCACGATATAGAAGGACTCACCGGCGTGATCGGCGTAGTACTCATGCTTGTCCCTGCGTTCTTCCATCAAGGTCCAAGGCGCGCGCGGGAGGGCGGCGTCCAAGTAACGCACCTCCGACGTGGTCGCGCTGGCCGAGGTGAGCAGAAGATAGGCATTGCTGCGCGTGCGCGTGACTGAAATGCTGAAGCGCTCGTCGCGTTCCTCGTAAAGGATGCTGTCGCGTTGTCCGCCCAAGGCATGGCGGTAGAGCCGGTAGGCCCGCTTCGCCTTGTCCTCCTTGACGTAGAACAAGTACCGGTTGTCCGTGGACCAGGCAACGGACCGGGTTTTTTCGATTCGCTCGGGCAGCATCTCACCCGTTAGAAGATTTTTGACGTGCAAGGTGTACTCGCGGAATCCCGTCACGTCGCCGGAGAAGGCAAGCAAGTTTCCATCGGGGCTGATCTCATAGGCGCCCAGGGCGAAATACTCATGGCCAACGGCCAGCACATTCAGATCGAGGGTGATCTGCTCGGGCGCTTCCAGGTTCTGGTATTTCCGGCAGTAGATGGGGTACTGCTTCCCCTCCTCAGTGCGGGCGTAGTACCACCAAGCGCCCATGCGGTAAGGCACGTCGGTGTCGGTCTCCTTGATGCGCCCCAGCATCTCCTTATAGAGCGCTTCTTGAAAAGGCTTCAGGGGTGCCGTGACAGCACCGGTGTAGGCGTTTTCCGCTTCCAGGTAGGCGCGCACGCCTGGATCGTTTTTACGATGCAACCAGCGGTATTCGTCGGTCCAGGCGCGCCCGTGCATTTTGAGTTCGTGTGCAATGCGCTTGGCTACGGGTGGAACTTGAGGCAAGGAAGATGTCATTGAGGAGGATCGCGGGAAGGGGGCGGGTTTGCTTTTCAGTGCCCGCCGGTGTCAAGATAATGGCTGTCCCGTGACATCTTAACCCTACGCCACCCCCGCCCCCATGAACACCCTCACCATTGATGTCATATCCGACGTGGTCTGCCCCTGGTGCTTTATCGGTAAGCGCCACCTTGAAGAGGCACTGCGCCAGTTCAGCCAGGAATTCCCGGACGCCGCGGCGCCTCAGGTACGCTGGCTCCCCTTTCAACTCAACCCCCAATTGCCCCGGGAAGGGGTTTCCCGCAAATCCTATCTGGAAGAAAAATTTGGCGGGCCGGAGCGCGCGCGGGAAATCTACGCACGCGTTTCGAAAGCCGGCTTGGCGGCGGGCATCGGCTTCGATTTCGACCGCATGACGGTGCAACCCAACACCTTGGACGCACACCGCCTCATTCACGCCGCCGCTCCCTTAAGTGTTCAAGACGCCATGGTGGAAGCCTTGTTCCAGGCCTATTTCCTCGAAGGTGCCGATCTCACCCAGACACAGACATTGAGCAGCCTCGCCCAACGCGCCGGATTCGGCGCGCTAGAAGCGCAGACCTACATCGAGGGTGAGGAGGATCGCCTCCTGGTGGATAGCCTTGACCACCGTGCCCGCCAAATGGGCATTTCCGGCGTCCCCTTCTTCATCTTCAACGGCAAGTACGCTCTCTCCGGCGCCCAACCGCCGGAGGTCATTGTGCAAGCGTTGCGGCGCGCCCATGAAGACCCCGCCCCAGCGCAAGCCAATTAGCGCACCCTAGCTGCCCCTAAAGTTTCCCCTCCAAAGACTGATAAGGGACAGCGGAGAAGCACAGCTGGCGGCAATATTTTCCGGTTTGCGCCCGGCTTTGGGCACGGGGCCATTTCCGGCATGGGTCCGGACGCCTGTTACACGGTAAAGATCTGCCTGCTGTGTCCCCTGTGCGACACCGCGACGAGGAACCTACATGGATCTAACAACTTGAGATTTCGGCCTAGGCATTGCGATTCCCGCTGACATCATCCAGATGAGCAAGCACGAACCCAGCACCATCACCCATATTCCGGCCGGACAGAGCACTCTAAGCGCGGCGGATGCCAACCGCCTGCTCCAGGAATGCCGGAAGATGGCACAGGAGCGTTTGGCCCAATCCCTTACTTCCATGCTCAATAAGATGGAAGAGACCCTATGGAAAATGGCGGAAGGCACCAAGGACCGGGAGCTGCAGGACGTTTATCTCCTGGCCAAGGATAAGGCCAAGGCCCAGCGCGCCGCCATCGAAAGGCAATTCAAGCAGCGCTTCGATACGGAGTTCGACCGGCGCCTGCACAAGCAACCAAAATCCGAAGAAGGGCCGTCGGACTTCGACCTGTCCACAATGACCCTGGTGGAAGACGAGGACTTGAGCGGGGCACTCAAGGTCAAGGATCTGTCCACCAAGGCACGCGGACTCTACAGCGAGGAATTGAACGCCCTGGACCAGCGCATCGGCGTTCTAATTAGAGATCCTCAGCTCAAGAGCGAGGATAACCCGCTGAGTCCTGACACGGTTTACGCCGCCTTCAAGCAGGCCTGCGACGAAATCGAGGCAGGGTTGAAGGTAAAGATGGTGATTCTGAGCCTCTTCGATGAGCAGGTACGCACGGAGATGAATGGAATCTACAAGGACATCAACTCGCTCCTGGTCAAGAACTCCGTCCTGCCGCAAATTCGCTTCGGTGGGGGCCGCACCCCAGGGGGTGCGCCCAACAGAGGAGCCGCGGCGGCCCTGGCTGCGGCCGCGATGGCACCGGGTGCGCAACGAACACCTCAGCAAAACGCGCCTGCGGGTCCCGGGATGGGTGGGCCCGCGCAAGGGGCTGCCGGGATGGGCGGGATGGGCGGGCCTTCGCAAGGGGGTGCGGGGATACAAGGCCAAATGCACGGCGGCGCTATGCCCGGCGCCATGCCAGAGGGTTACGCGGCGCCAACCGGCGAAACTGCCGCTGGCGGCAGCGAACAAGACTTTTTCGGGTTGCTACAAGGCCTGCTCATCCGCCAGTATGGTGGTGGCGCCCCAGTAGCGGGTTCGGCCGGGGCAACAGCACCCACTAGCGGGCCAGCCACTGGTCCGGGTGGCGCAATTGCCGGGGGTTATCCCAACCTGGGAGTTGGCGGCGGCACAATGACGGGGAATTACCCCCATCCGGGATCTCCGGGCGGCGGAATGCCAGGCGGATATCCGGGTTCTGGCCCTGTTGGCGGCGGAACCTCCGCAACGCCCACGCACACCGGTTCCCACGTAGGATCGGCCACGGGTCCCGTGCGCATCCTATCCGGGGCGGATCTTGTGGGCGCCCTGACCCAGATTCAGCATGGCGATGCCTCCGTGATCAAGGGGGTACCCAATTCTCTGGCCGCGGCCATCGCCGCGCCTGGGGCCGTGAATATTCTGCGCGACATCAAGTCGACGCCCTTCGGCCAAGGCATGGGCGAGGCCGACAACATGACGCTGGATATCGTGTCCATGCTCTTCGACCACATCCTGGACGACAAAAAGATACCGGACGCCATGAAGGTGCTCATCGGGCGTTTGCAGATTCCCATTCTCAAGGTTGCCATCCTCGACAAGAGTTTCTTTCAGACGAAGCAACATCCTGCCCGCCGCATGCTCAACACCTTGGGCGAGTTCGGCCTAGGGCTAGGCGCCGACTTTCAGATATCCAACCCGTTATTCAAGCAAGTCTCGGCCATCCTCCAGAATCTGATTCAGCAGTTCAAGGACGACCTGTCCTTGTTCGAAAAAGCCGAAACAGATCTCGAACAGGTGATCGCATCCGAGGACCGCCGCGCCGAAACCGAGGCATCGCGCGCCGCACGGCTCATGGAGCTGCGAGAAAAACTCGAAGTCTCGCGCGCCACCGCGCAAGCGGAAGTGAAGAATCGCGCCGAGGCCGGGCAGATGCCTCAAGCGGTGTTGAAATTCCTCGCCGAAGAATGGATCAAACTTCTGGTCATGGCCCACGCCAAGGCAGGGGCCGAGAGCCCGGCCTGGAAGAGTGCCATCGAGACCATGGATCAATTGATCTGGAGCGTCTCGCCCAAACCCACTTCCGACGAACGCCGAAAGCTCGGCTCCCTCTTGCCCGTGTTACTCAAGCGCGTGGAAAAAGGCATGCAAATCGTTGGCACCCAGGAAGAGGTGCGCAAGAAGTTCCTCTCGAAGCTCATGCGCTGCCATACCAAGGTGATCAATAGCGCCGGGGACGCACTGCGTAAAGCCGCCCGCGCGACTGCGGCCACCGCGGCGAAAACCGAACCCGCGCGCACACCTGCCTCCGCCTCCCCTCCTTCCTCTTTAGACACGATCCCGACACTGTCCGAAGAGGTCGATATGCAGCAGGATTCCTCCGGCAAGCCGCCTGCCTTCGCCGGGGGCGCCGGGGCACAACCTGCTTCGCCGGAAGCCACACTTGCCGTGGATATCCAGTTCGACTCCCTGACCGGGGATCCCGGAGAAGGAACCCCCGCGTCTGAATTCGAGAACACCGCCGCGGATAGCAACCCTGAAACGGACGAAGATACCCGCATGGCGGAAACGCTACCGCCCTTCAAGTCCTTGATCATCAAAAATCCCTTTGGCGAGGGTGAGATCGAAGTGGAAGAAGTGAGTCTCGACGATCTTCCTGCCTTTTCCTCTGGCCGCGCAAGCCAGACGGACACGGTCACATCACGCTCCGGTGACGAATACAGCATCAAGGCCGGCAGCATGGCCGTGGGAACTTGGATCGAAATACGCTCCGCCGAGGACGTACGAACGCAGGCGCGCTTGTCCTGGATCAGCCCGCTGAAGGGTACTTATCTGTTCACCAACCGGCACGGCGCCAAGGTGGCGGAATTCTCCCTCTACCAACTGGCAAAGGAAATGCGCCAGGGTGGCTGCGTCATCATGGAAGAGGTGCCGCTGTTCGATCGCGCCATGAGCAGTCTCGTGGGTGTACTGCGCAAGGACGTGCATTAGAGCATTCGGCGCGCGCGCCTGATACCTGGTGGCGCGCCTATACTCCGGGACCTCCCAATCCGGACCCAGCTCATTGAAGAACCATGCGGTAGAACCAAGCTTCGGCGGAGAAGTCGTCCGCGCCCACGGACGGCATTACATCGTGCAACTCGCCGATGGCAGCGAAATTCAAGCATATCCCCGCGGCAAGAAGAGTTTGGTCGCGTGCGGTGACCATGTTCTCGTTCAGCGCTCGGGCAACGACCAAGGAGTCATCGAGGCCGTCGACCCACGCAGAACGTTGCTGTACCGGTCCGACAAGTTCAAGCAAAAACTCATCGCCGCCAACGTCACCCAATTGGCCGTGGTGATTGCCTCCACCCCATCGTTTTACGACGAGCTCATCACCCGCTGCCTGGTGGCGGCTTCGCAACAAGGTTTGCGTGCCCTCATCGTGCTCAACAAGAGCGACCTCGCCGCCGAAACCAAAACCGCCATGCGGCGCCTCCAGGTCTACCTCGATTTGAATTACCGCGTGGCACCGCTTTCAGCCCTCTCGGATGCATCGCCCCTACGGCCTTATCTCAAGGGCGAGCGTACGGTGCTCGCGGGCCAGTCTGGCATGGGCAAATCCACCATCATCAACGCGCTTCTACCTGAAGCGAAAGCCAGTGTCGGGCACATTTCCCTGGCGCTGGATTCAGGGCGCCACACCACCACCTACGCCCAGCTATACCGCTTGGACGAGGAGAGTTCCATCATCGACTCTCCGGGCCTTCAGGAATTTGGCCTCGCCCACGTGACCCAAGAAGAATTGGTGGGCGCCTTTCCGGAATTTCGCCCCCACTTGGGGCAATGCCGCTTCACCAACTGCCTGCATTTGACGGAGCCCGGATGTGCGATCACGGCGGACACCGCGGTGAATGAGGCGCGTCTGCGAGCCTACCAAAAACTCACGCGTGAACGCCAAGCCTCCGCGAACAAGTACTAGCCCTAACCCACCCAGCGCGCGACCGTGACCATGAGCAACACGATCATCCAGATCACGGTGGCCCGCCAGATCAATCCCACGGTGCTGTCCAGCGCATCGATGTCCGGTTCCTCGCCCATCCCAAGGTTGGGTCTTTCTTCCACCGATGCCATACGGCGCAATGGGCCGCCCAACTTGACCCCCAAGGCGCCCGCCCCGCTCGCCAGGAGCGGCCCGCAGAAAATGTCTGGCCAAGCTCCTGCCTGGGTTCTCCAGCAGTAGAAGGCATCCTCGAAGTTACCCGCCACGGCAAACCCCATGGCGGTCAACCGCGATGGAACCCAATCGATCCACTCAAAAGCCGTCGTGGCGAACCGCTCCAATTGCACCAGTTCTGGCCCCTCTTGCCTCGCCCACTCCTCGCGCAAGATGGCAGCGAGGCGGTACAGCACGGCGCCCGCGGGCCCTAGAAATAGGGCGAAAAACACCGGGCCAAATACAAAGCGGTGCGCGCCGCGCAAGCCTTCTTCGATGGCCAGTTTCGCGACGTCGCCCTCCTCGATTTCATGGCGCGATTCGTTGCGCCATTGAGAAATCAAATCCTGCGCGCGTGCCCCGTCTCCCGAGCGCAGCGCACGCGCGATCCCAGTAAAAAAATGACTGACTTGGCGAAACCCGGTGGTGTAGTACAGAACGGCCACATACCACGCCCACCCCAGGAACGGGTTGGTCCGGGCCAAGAGCCAGAATAGCGCGGCCACCGCGACCACCGGCGGCAATACACTGGCGCACCAACTCAGCGCGCCATGGGCACGCTGGCCCGCGTTGAGATTACGGGCGGCGCGGTCCGCCCATGGCGTGAAAGCCCGGACCGCCGCATTGGGATAAGGATGCGGGCGCGCTTGCTCAAGAAGAAATGCGGCCAGCAGTGCGAGAAAAGTCATCGCGGCGCCGCGCGCCAGCCCCTAGCCCGCCTAGCCAGCGTGTTGCAGTCCAAGCAAACGCTCGCGGTGAACGCGAATCGCTTCTTCCACCAGAGGCTGCAAGCCGGCGTGCCTTTCATCCACCATCTGCACGATTTGCTTGCGCATGCGCGGGTCCCAAAAGCGCTTCAAGTGATTCGCGACCCCCTCCATCGCCGCGGCCCGGTCAGGTTCCGCGGCGAAGAAGGCGCCGATCTGGTTCGCCATCTTGTAGAGGTGCTCGCCTTGCATGCGGGTTATACGTTCACGCGCTGGCGCTCGCCGAGCAGCTTTTCTTGCTGCTCCGAGAAGCTGCGAAAATCCTTCTGCCACTCCGAGGGTTGCGTCACCGGCATCACTTGCACCGCCGTCACCTTGTACTCGGGACAATTGGTCGCCCAGTCGGAATTGTCCGTGGTGATGACGTTGGCACCGGATTCGGGGAAGTGGAAGGTTGTGTACACCACGCCAGGCTGCACACGCTCCGTGAGCGTGGCGCGCAACACCGTCTCGCCCGCGCGGCTCTTGATACCCACCCAGTCGTCCTGGCGAATACCGCGCTCTTCGGCATCGTGCGGATGGATTTCCAGGCGGTCCTCATTGTGCCAGCGGTTGTTTTGCGTACGGCGCGTTTGCGCCCCCACGTTGTACTGCGACAAGATGCGCCCCGTGGTCAGCAACAGGGGATACATGCGCGTGACTTTTTCTTCCGTGGGAACGTACTCGGTGACGATGAATTTTCCCTTGCCGCGCACGAATTCCTCGCGGTGCATCACGGGCGTGCCTTCGGGTGCTTTATCGTTACATGGCCACTGCACGCTGCCCAGTTGGTCGATCTTCTCGTAGGTCACGCCGGTGAAAGTAGGCGTCAAGCGCGCGATCTCGTCCATGATCTCGGAGGGATGGGAATAGGGCATGGGGTAACCCATGGCCTCGGATAACGCGACTGTCACTTGCCAATCTTCCATTCCGCACAAAGACGGCATGACTTTACGCACCCGCGAAATACGGCGTTCGGCGTTGGTGAAAGTGCCGTCCTTTTCCAGGAAAGACGAGCCAGGGAAGAACACGTGGGCGAACTTGGCGGTTTCGTTCAAGAAAAGGTCTTGCACCACCAGGCACTCCAGCGCGCTCAAGGCCGCGGTGACGTGTTGGGTGTCGGGGTCGGACTGCCCCACGTCCTCGCCTTGCACGTAAAGCGCCTTGAAGCTGCCGTCGAGCGACGCATCGAACATATTGGGGATGCGCAATCCTGGTTCGTTATCCAGCTTCACTCCCCAAGTTGTTTCGAACAACGCGCGCGTCGTGTCGTCGGATACGTGACGGTAACCGGGAAACTCATGGGGGAAGGAACCCATGTCGCAGGAGCCTTGCACATTGTTTTGTCCCCGCAGCGGATTGACACCCACGCCGGGCCGGCCGATGTTGCCGGTGACCATGGCAAGGTTCGCGATGCCCATCACCATGGTGGAGCCTTGGCTGTGTTCGGTCACACCCAATCCGTAATAGATGGCGCCGTTACCACCGGTGGCGAACAAGCGCGCCGCCGCGCGCACTTCCGCGGCCGGGACACCGGTTTCTTTTTCCAGCGCTTCAGGAGAATTCTTCGGTAGCGCGATGAAAGCTTTCCACTTGGCGAATTCCTTCACGTCGCAGCGCGCGGCCACGAAATCTTCCTTGGCCAATCCTTCGGTCACGATCGTGTGCGCCAGCGCATTGATGATGGCCACGTTGGTACCGGGCCGCAGTTTCAAGTGATAACTCGCCTCCACGTGGGGCTGGCGCACAAGATCGATCTTGCGCGGATCCACGACGATCAGCCTGGCACCTTCGCGCAAGCGGCGTTTCATCTGCGAGGAAAATACAGGATGGGCATCGGTGGGATTAGCTCCGATCACCATGATCACATCGGAGTGCATGACGGAATCGAAATCCTGCGTACCCGCCGATTCGCCCAAGGTCTGCTTCAAACCATAGCCCGTGGGTGAGTGACATACACGTGCGCAGGTGTCCACGTTGTTGTTGCCAAAGGCAGCGCGCACGAGTTTTTGCACGAGGTAGGTTTCTTCGTTGGTACAGCGCGAGGAGGTGATGGCGCCCACCGAGGAGCGGCCATACTTCGCCTGGATGCGCTTGAACTCTGAAGCAGTGTGCGAGATCGCTTCGTCCCAGCTCACTTCCTTCCACGGATCGGTGATCTTGGCGCGGATCATGGGCTTCTTGATGCGGTCCGGGTGCGTGGCGTAACCCCAAGCAAAGCGGCCCTTCACGCAAGAGTGGCCGTGGTTGGCCTTGCCATTCTTGTCGGGCACCATGCGCACGACTTTGCTGCCTTGCATCTCGGCGCGGAAAGAACATCCCACGCCGCAGTAGGCGCAGGTGGTGACCAAGCTGTGATCGGGTTGGCCTGCTTCCGTGATGGATTTCTCCATGAGCGTGGCCGTGGGGCAGGCCTGGATGCAGGCACCGCAGGACACGCACTCGGAGTCCATGAAGCTCTCCTTCTGGCTGGGCGAGATCATGGAGGCGAAACCGCGCGCATCCACCGTCAGCGCGAAGGTGCCTTGCACTTCCTCGCAAGCGCGCACGCAGCGCGAACACACGATGCACTTGGTGGGGTCGAAGCTGAAGTAGGGGTTGGATTCGTCTTTCTTGGCGGCGAAGTGATTGGCGCCCTCGTAACCGTAGCGCACTTCGCGCAAGCCCACCACACCAGCCATCTCCTGCAATTCGCAATTACCGTTGGCGGGGCAAGTCAGGCAATCCAGCGGATGGTCCGAAATGTAGAGTTCCATCACGCCCTTGCGAATCTTGGCGAGTTGGTCCGTCTGGGTACGGACTTTCATACCCGGCTCCACCAGGGTAGTACAGGAGGCGGGATAACCCTTGCGGCCTTCGATCTGTACCAGGCACAAGCGGCAAGAGCCGAAGGCATCCACCATGTCGGTGGCGCACAGCTTCGGGATTTTCACGCCGGAATCCATGGCGGCGCGCATCACCGATGTGCCCGCTGGGACGCTCACGGATTTGCCGTCGATCTCCAAGGTTACCTGCTGCGACGAGAGGCTAGCGGGTGTTCCGAAATCTATCTCTTTGACTGAATACATACCCCATCTCCTTCCCGGCTTGAGCCGGGCCTATGCTCACTTCTACTTCTCGAAGTCCTGCTTGAAATGCTCCAGCGCACTCATCACAGGGAAAGGCGTCATTCCCCCCAGAGCACAGAGCGAACCATGCAACATGGTGTCGCACAAGTCCTTCAGGGTCGCGAGATTTTTCTCGCGCTGTTCGCCCGCGGTGATGCGGTCGATCACTTCGACCCCGCGTGTGGAGCCAATTCTACAGGGCGTGCACTTGCCGCAGGATTCGATCGCGCAAAATTCCATGGCATAGCGGGCCATGCGCGCCATATCCACGCTGTCGTCAAAGACCACTACGCCGCCGTGGCCAATCATGCCGCCCACCTTGGCGAAGGCCTCGTAATCCAAAGGGGTGTCGAACTGAGATTCCGGCAAGTAGGCGCCCAAGGGGCCTCCCACCTGCACCGCGCGAATGGGCCTGCCCGTCGCCGATCCGCCGCCGTAGTCGTAGAGCAGTTCGCGTAAGGTCAGCCCGAATGCCTTTTCGACCAGCCCGCCGTGTTTGATGTTCCCCGCCAGTTGAAAAGGCAGCGTGCCGCGCGAGCGCCCCATGCCAAAGTCTCGGTAGTACCCAGCACCCTTATCGAAGATGATGGGCAGCGAGGCAAAGGTGATCACGTTATTGACGATGGTCGGGCAGCCGAACAACCCCTTGATGGCAGGCAGCGGGGGCTTGTAGCGCACCATGCCGCGTTTGCCTTCCAGGCTTTCCAGCAGCGAGGTTTCTTCCCCACATATATAGGCGCCTGCCCCCATGCGCACTTCCAGGCCGAAGCGCCTCCCACTGCCCAGGATGTCCTCGCCCAAGTAACCGGCGAGCTTGGCGTTGGCGATGGCCTGTTCGAAGATGCGCCGGGCGTTGGGGTATTCGGAACGCAGGTACACGTAACCTTGATGTGCCCCGATAGCCAGCCCAGCGATGGTCATGCCCTCGATCAGGCAAAAGGGATCGCCCTCCATCAGCATGCGATCGGAGAAGGTGCCCGAATCGCCTTCGTCGGCGTTGCACACCACGAATTTGGTATCGCCTTGCGCGTTCAGCACCGTGCGCCACTTAATGCCGGTGGGAAAAGCCGCGCCGCCACGGCCGCGCAGGCCGGACTCCGTGACCTCAGCCACGATTTTGTCGCCCGTCAAGGCCAAGGCATTGCGCAACCCCTGCATGCCGCCATGGGCTTCGTAATCCGTCACACTCAGGGGATCGGTCACGCCCACGCGCGCAAAGCACAAACGCTCCTGGCGCTTCAAGTATTCGATTTCCTCCGTGATCCCGAGGGAAAGCGCGTGCTTGCCACCGCTGAGGAATCCCGCATCGAAGAGCGACGGCACGTCTGACGCGCTCACCGGGCCATAAGCCACGCGGCCCGCCGGGGTTTGAATTTCAACCATGGGTTCCAACCAGAACATTCCGCGCGAGCCGTTGCGCACCAGGCGCACCGCCGAGTTGCGCGCGCCGGCCTCGCGCTCGATGGCCTTGGCGAGCGCATCGGCACCCAGCGATAAAGCGCTGGTGTCAAGTGGCACGTAGACCGTAACCGTCATGCCTTGCTCCCGGCCAGCAATGCATCGATACCAGCCGGCGTCACCCGGCCATGAACCTCGCC
>JBJXGQ010000220.1:0-10456 GCA_046160525.1 Burkholderiales bacterium | reverse complement strand
CACTGGAATTCGTTATCGTGAAACGGAAGGTGAGAATTAAGAGTCGTTTTAAATTTCGCGTAATCCGGGTCATTCAAGGGAGCTACCTCGGGAAGCTCCCACCTAGCCTTCCCCAAGAAGTGTTCGGCAGGGCGCCCGGTACGCTTGGTCACGCCCTCGGAAACGAGAGTAGTCCGGTGATGGACATCGAGTTCCCAAAACCAATCCGAGGAAATGGCGGTCAAGCCCCTAAAGCGTGCTTCCTGGGCATTAAGAGCCCTTTGCGCGGTCGCCTCGCGCAGCGCAATGCGTAGATGCTCGGCGACCTCGCTCACGAAGCGGATTTCATTTTCGGCCCATGCATGGGCATGCGTGGACGACAAGTGCAACAACCCCTCCCATTCATCACCCACTTTTAGGAGAACTTGCAGGATTGCGTTCAAGCCAGGATCGGGGTAAGGGCCACGCTTATTCTCATAGTCTTTATCCTCGCGCAAATCGCCGCAGAACTGCATGCCGGAAGTCTCCATGGCAGCTTTGTATTTTGGCCATTTGTGTAGGTCGAAGCGCATGCCCCGCAAATCCGGCAAATCCGCTGTCCCGTTGGAATGACTGATATTGAGATAGCGCCTGCTTGTCACCTTCGCATAGCTCACGCGAAACCCTGGCAGGCAACGCGACAGGCCCGCCACGGCGGTTCCGATCACCTCGGCCATGCCGGCATGGCGGGCCATCGCTCCGGATACTTCGTTCAAAACCTTCAGTTGGGATTGGCTTTGCAAAAGGGCCTGCTCCACCGCCTTTAGCGAGGTGATGTCCGTGGCAAGACCCACGATAACCCGGCTTCCATCGGACAACTGCACGGCACACTTACTCTTGAGCCACCACCGAGCGCCGCCATCTGGCAGATGCCGGCAGTCCGTGAACCACATGACCTGGCCGGAGCGCAATACTTGTTCATCTTCGTCTTGTACCCGCTGTGCGCGCTTGGGATCCATTAGATCGGAGTCCGACAGCCCGATTTGCTCGCGAGGCTCCAACCCCCATTCGCTGCTTGCGGCGCGGTTGACGAGCACGAAACGCTTATCCGGGTTCTTGACGAAGATGGGTTGAGGAATCGCGTTCACCATCGCCTCTAGAAAATTCTTGCCCTGCTGGATTTCAAGCGCAGCTTGCTTCTGGGGCGTGATGTCTACAATGCCGCTCACCAAAAATCGCGAACCATCTCTAAGAGCCAATACGCTCTTGGTTTTTAGAATCCAACCTTGCCATCCGCTCAACCTACTGGCTCGCTGCTCGAAAGCCACTGGTTCCCCAGCCGCGAAGGCCAAGTCATCTTGGTCCTGAAGGGCCTTGGCTTCATCAGGGGGGTAGATGTCCCAAACGGTCTTGCCAACTATCCGCTCCAGGGCCAAACCCGCGATCTCGCACCAAGCCTTATTGGCGGTCACGAAGCGGCCCGCTTGGTCCTTGACCATCATGCCGTAGGGCAGCGTGTTGATACTTAGGTCAAAGAATTGCCGCGCGCGCTCGACCTCCAATGCGGCCTGCTTCAAGGCAGTCACGTCGGTGTTCACGCCCAAGAGATAGCGAGTTCCATCGGGCAAGCGAACGGGAAGTTTTGTGACCAACAACCACTGCCCCACGCGGCCAGGCGTGAAAGCCTCCAATTCCCAAGTTCGCGGCTGGTTTCCCTCGATCACGATCCGGTCCTGTTCGGCTACGATTTGTGCCTTCTCCGGAGGAAGGAATTCGCCCGCCACATGACCGGTCAAGCGCTCGCGCTCCACCCCATAGGCCCGGCACATAGCGTCGTTGACCAGTGCCAAGCGGCCCTCAGCATCCTTTACGTAGATATCGTTGGGCATGGCGTTCACCATCTCATTCAAGAAGGTGCTCATGCGCATAGCCTCTTGTTCCGCCTTCTTCTGCGCGCTGATATCGGCGATGGCACCGGCAACGCATTGGCGGCCACCGGGAAGATTGATTACCCGCTTGGTCTTGATGACCCAGTGCTCGGTGCCATCCGCGGTACAAAAGGCCTCCTCCGCGTAGAGCGGATTGCCCGTCTGCACCTGCTTATCCTGCTCCCAAAAATGCCGCGCCTGGTCTTCCGGGAAAATATCGAAGTCCGTTTTGCCGATGAGATCTTCGCGCGCGCAGCCCAAGAAGGCGCATATCGCGTCGTTCATGATAATGAAGCGATTTTCCTCGTCTTTCACGAACACCGCGCAGGGTACGCTATTGACGATGGCTTCGAGGAATTCCTGGTGTTGGGCCAGGGTGCCTTGGGCTTCCTTCTTGGCACCGATTCCCCCGGCGGCGCCACCGAATTCCATGGCACCGTGGTCTCGCGCCATTGCTCGGGCGCGAATTGCACTCCCCATCCAGCCTAGGGCCAGGATCGCCGTCAAGATTGCCCAACCGGCGACCAGGTAGGAAACGTTCATGGCGCCACCCAGCGCTTCGAATGAGGAGACGCGGCCGCGGTCGCCCGTGGGCCGCTCAATAGTTCCGTAGAATGGAATCGTTGGGTCATCGAACCGGGTGCCTTATTGGTCTATGGGTATGCGGGCATGAAGGGCCCCAACGCTTATCGGTTAGCCTTAGGCAGTCCTTAAGCTATGCACGCCGATGCGGTTTCGCCCAACCTTACTCATCTTGCCGGCATGACCAAGCTCCTTATTTCCATCGCGATTGTCTTAGCTGTCGCCTTTCCCGCACGCGCGGACCCGCTGGTGACCTATCCGCTATCGATAGGTAAGTACAAACTCAGAGTGGAAGTAGCTAGTACGCCGGAGGCACGCCAAGCGGGGCTCATGCACCGCAAATCCCTGGGTGAAAATCAAGGGATGGTGTTCGTCTTCGAACGTGCGGGCCTGTGGGGCATGTGGATGAAGAACACTTACGTCCCGCTCAGTGTCGCGTTCATTGGAGAGGATGGGCGAATTCTGAACATCGAAGACATGACACCCCTGTCGGAGGACTCCCATAGCGCAGCCGGTCCAGCTAGGTATGCACTCGAAGTCAACAAGGGGTGGTTCAAGCAGCGGGAAATCAAGCCTGGGAACCGCGTCCTGGGCCTTAAGAACATTCCCCAGGGACAATAACCCGAAAGAAGCTCGCTTCTTTCGGGTTTCCGGCTAGAAGAAAAGCTGGGCGTGGCCGCCCGCGCCCATGAAGAACAGCATGGGTATCGACAGCGCGGTGTTGGTGCGCGAAGCCAAGAATGCCACGCGGCGTGCCTTGTTCTTTTCCTCGTCGCTTGCCTGCACCAGCCCCAGAATCTTTTTCTGGTTAGGCCATATCAACACCCACACATTGAAGAGCATGATGGTGCCAAGCCAAGCGCCGATGCCGATGGCAGCGTGGCTGGGTTGCAACAAGAAGGCACTACCGAAGTTGCTCCCCAGCAGCGCGGCACCGGCGAGCCAAGTCACCACCGCCGCCCACCGGAAAAACAAGAGCGCCCGCGGTGCCACGTGCTTGGTGATGCCCGCGGCGGTGCTGTCGGCCGCCGCGGCCTTGAGGGCCGCCACTTGCACGAAGTTGAAGTAATACAGCAGGCCAATCCACATCACACCGGCCATCAGATGGATCCAACGAGATAAAGCGGGTACGAGTTCCATCTATCAGCCTCCTATGAGCGTTTTGGCTACGTAATACAGAATCACGGTGAGGACGGCACCGCAGATCACGGTCCCCCACAGCGTATCGAGCGGGTTCTTCATCGGTTTTCTCCCTTTGTAATGTTAAACGGCCCGGCCAGTGTAGAGGAAGTGGGCGAGCGCTCGCAAGGGCCAGGACAAATTGGTGAGGCTTCAGGCCCCCGCGCGGTCTTTCCTCGGCAGGGCGCTCACGGGCGTGGCGCGAGGAAGGTCGATGACGAAGGTGGTGCCCGATCCTTGCCCCGTGCGATAGGTGATCTCGCCCTCCAATCTCTCCACCAAGGCCTTCGAGATGCTAAGGCCCAAGCCCGAGCCCGTTCGCTTCGCGCCACCGGCTTGGGCAAAGCGCTGAAACATCCTGGCTTGAAACTCCGCCGGGATGCCAGGACCTTGGTCAATCACTTCGATGCGCACGCGCTCGGCACTTTGTTCCGCATGCACGGTAACGCAACTACCTGGCGGCGAGAACTGCAAGGCATTGGAGAGCAGGTTGGTGAGTACCTGGGTCAAGCGCTCCGCGTCAGTCCAAAGGTTGCAGTGCTGGGGCACGCTGGCCAGCACCAGTCCGACTTGGCGTTGTTGGGCGATGGCCGCGTGCAGATCCAAGACCTGCTCCAACAAGGGCCGCAGCGCCACGGAGGCGAACTCCAGGCTTTGCAACCCGCGCTCTATTTTCTCCAGGTCCAGAATATCGTTCACCAAGGCGAACAAGCGCTCGGTGTTCTTATGGGCAACACCGAGGAATTTATGCGCCTGTTCGCCGATCCGATTTGCGCTTTCCTCTTCCACAACCTCCAAGGCGCCCAGGATCGAGGTCAGCGGCGAGCGTAACTCGTGGCTGACGGTTGCGACGAACTCGGCTTGGCGCCGCTCGAAGTCCTTGCGTTCGGTGATGTCCGCGTTCGTCCCCGCCAGGCGCATCGGGTCCCCGGATTCGGAGCGCTCCACCACGCGCGCGTGGGTCTCGACCCACTTCCATTCATCGTCATGGGTGCGGATTCGGTACTCGCAGCGCAGATAGGGCCGCTGTCCGCTCAGGGTTTCCTTGATGGCTAATTGAACGCGGTCTTGGTCCTCCTCGTGGACCAACGCCAGAAACTCTTCCAGGGAAGTCACGCTCTGGCCCGGGGCGACACCGCGAAATCGCGCCCAGTGCTCGCTCAGAAAGATTTCGCTGGTTCGCAGATCCCAATCCATGAGAGCCACTCCGGAACCCTCCAGCGCCAAATGCAAGCGCTCCTGGCTGCGGTGTAACGCTTCCTCGCCCCGCCGCTCGGCCGTGACGTCCTCGGCTACGTGTACATAGCCCAAGAGCTGGCCCGCGTCCAAAATGGGGGCCGCATGCAAGCGGCACCATAGGACGGTGCCATCACGATGCACATAGCGATGTTCGGACTGAAAAGGTCCCTTGTTATCGAAGGCTTCGCGCATTCCGGCCAGCACACGGGCGCGGTCCTCGGGCGCGATAGTCAAGCCCTGGGAAAAACCTGCCTGCTTTTCTGGGTTCAAATCCGCGAGGGATTGCAGCACGGAGTTGCTGAACACGCTGTCCCCGGATAAATCCGTGACACACACGCCCAACGGGGAGGCTTCGCTGATAGCGCGAAAGCGCGCTTCGCTTTCGCGCAGGGCGCGCATACCCTTGCGCCTGTCGGTCACGTCGGTCAGCGTTCCCGCCAAGCCATCGATCATGCCGTTCGCACCGAAACTCGGAGACGCATACAGCTCTATCCAAATAGCGCGCTCGCCCGCATGCGCCAAGCGCACGGGCAAGCGGCAAGAATACAGTTCTCCCTTGAGCACCGACCCTATGGTTTGCAGCGCATAGTCACGGTCTTCGGCGTGAAGAAGATCCGCCACGGCTTGGCCCGCATAGTCGTGAGCCGGCCGTCCCGTGAGCGCCTCGATGCTTGTCCCAAGGGTTGTCCACCTCAGGGACATACCGGCGCTGAATCTGATTTCGCTCCCCCTGGCTTCGGGAGCAGGCTTCGATGATGACATGGGATTCCCGAAGAAACCGGAGCTGTGGGCCCCGGCGGGAATTACATGAGGCAAGACCCTCGCCTGCCCTAAGGATTTTTGGCGCCAGCTCTAAAACGCGAGCTTGAGCCCCACTCTTAGTTCCGGCTTCAGGCCCTCGGTGGCGCCTTGCTGGAACAAGGCATCGTAGTTCACGGACCAATTTCGGGTAAGCCAGTGCTCGCCCGTGACGCCAACGTTGCTACTCACCGCCCCGCCCCCAATGGGTAGGAAGAGGGGATTTTGCGCGTTCCAGGCGCGGCCATAGGCCAAGCCTACGGAGTTATTCCCGTCATAAATATAATTCAGCGCGATGCGGTGGCCGCTGGTGGCGCTGCCGTCGTCCTTGCGGCTGGTGTAGACGGTGTACCGGCTTCGGTAGCTGTTCCAAACCTTTTCCAAGGTCAGCATACCCAGTTGCGCATCGGGGCGGCGGCCTTCCAGGCTCAGCAATCCCTGCTCGCTATGACGCAAACCCGCGTGCAGGCCCCAACCGGAACCCAGGGTTGCGCCCACTTGGCCCAAAACGGACCATTCAGGCACACCGGTGGTGCCGGGTAAGTAACTCGCCTCGAACAGGGAAGATAGACTTTCGGACAAGGGCTGGTAGTAGCCAGCCGTTACCTCCCGGCTGCGCACGGGATCCGCCTCGGCGGCGTAGGCACTGCCCGATTCGGAGAACGCCTCGTGCTCCTGGTAGGCGCGCCGCCATTCGCGAAAGCTGTTGTCAGGCCGCAGGGTTTCAAACTGCTTGTCCCAGACGGCCGGTGCCGTACCGGTTTGCGCCTGAACGGCACCCGTGCCCAACAGCGCCCAGCACACAAGCCCCAATAAATTGCGGATGCTGCGCCCCTCAACTGTGTGTACAGGAATCATGGTCCATTCCTCGGTCCTGAGAACACGCCGCATGCCTTTCGCATACGGGCATTGCGCTCCTCGTTAGCACCCTCCCTGAAAAGACTATACACCCCGCTTTGTTAATCGAACAATCGCCACCCTATAAATAAAGCCAGGGGTTATTCCTTGGTTTTCCCGCCGCCCTTTAGGAAGTCCATTCAGTTGCATGAGTTCTATGGTGATTTTGTTGGCCTGCGCTGTTGTAAGAATCATACAGCGCACCAGATCAGAACAACGTCATCTGGCCACCAACCGCCGGCGGCCGAAACATGCCTATGTCGAGGAGCGCTCGCTCCCGGTTCAAACCCAAACGCCGGCATGCGTTGTCCACCCGGTTCTTCAACAGATCCGCGAACAATCCTTGCCCGCGCATGCGAGACCCGAAGTTGGGATCGTTCTCCCTCCCTTCGCGCATGCACCGCACCCGGCTCATGACATGTTGGGCCTTCAAGGGAAAGTGATGCTCCAGCCAATCCTTGAAAAGATCCTTGATCTCGTAGGGCAGGCGCATGAGTACGTATCCCGCCGATTTCGCACCGGCTTGGGCCGCGGCCGCTAACACTTCTTCGATGCCGGAGTCGGTGAGGAAAGGCACGACCGGAGCCACCAATACCCCGCAGGGAACCCCCGCCGCGCTCAGGTTACGAAACGTTTCGATCCGGCGCTTCGGGGCCGGTGCCCTGGGTTCCATCTTTCGCGCGATTTCGGGATCCAGGGTCGTGCATGAGATCCACACCTGAACGAGATTCTTTCGAGCCATGGGTTCGAGGACATCGAGATCACGCTCCACCAGCGCATTCTTCGTCACGATGGTGAGGGGGTGGTCGAACTCCGCGAGGACTTGCAAGATCTCTCGCGTGATACGGTACTCGCGCTCGATGGGTTGGTACGGATCGGTATTGGCTCCCAGTGCAATGGGGCTGCAGCGGTACCGTGGCCGCAACAATTCTTCCCTCAGCAGTTGGGCGGCATTGGTCTTGGCGAAAAGCTTGGTTTCGAAATCGAGGCCTGGCGAGAGATCCAGATAGGCGTGGGTAGGCCGGGCGTAACAGTAGATGCAGCCGTGCTCGCAGCCCCGGTAGGGATTGATGGATTGCTCGAAAGGCACGTCGGGCGAGTTATTGCGGCTGATGATGCTGCGCGCGCGCTCCTCTGTGATTTGCGTCTTGGGTTTTACTTCTTCGGGTTCGGTTTCCCAGCCATCGCCGAAGACTTCGCGCCGCGTGGTCTCGAAGCGGCCTTCTGGATTGAAAGTTGCGCCGCGTCCCTTGGCCGGCGCGATAGGTCGGGTAGCCATACTGGCATTATATACAGATCCTAAGCATGCATCATTTTCATGGTGGCTTGGAACAAGCCGCTTTCGGGACCCGCGAAGCGTTCGAGGACAGTGAAATGATTGCCGCCCGGGCAGGGAATGTCGCCGGCGATGACCTTCTTCCATTTCTCCTTGATCAGCGCGTGCTGCTCCTGGAAACCAGCCTGCTCGGCGCCTCCCACGGCGATGTAAAACGGCGCATCGGTTGAGGGAGGAAAATTGGCGGGGCTCACGTAGCCCGCTTGCGCTGCGTCCAGCCGCACGTCGCAGTTCACGCTGGGCACATCGATGATTGGGCTGACATCGAAAACGCCGCTGATGGACAGCGCGCCTTGCACCACTTTTTTGGGCAAGTCGGCGGCGAACTTCGGCCATTGGGCCGCCAAGGTCATGGCGCTGAGGTGCCCGCCCGCGGAATGTCCCGCCACGAACAATTTACCCGCCGGGGCGCCAAAATTGCCTCCATTGCGGTATAGCCATGCGGTGGCTTGCAAGGTTTGTAGCACGATATCCTCCACCTTCACGCTCGGGCACAGGGCGTAGTTGATAACCGCCACGGTGATGCCACGCTTGGCGAACTCGCGCGCGACGAAGCTGTGGTCCTTCTTATCCAGCCCGCGCCAGTATCCGCCATGGATGAACATGAGCAATGCCTGGCTGCGCCCCTCGGCGCGAAAGATGTCCATTTTTTCCATGGGATGGGGGCCATAGGCCACGTCGAGGTAGCCGTCCATTTCCTCTCTCGCCCGGGCAGAGCGCTGGGCCCAGCGCTCGAAGAACTGGGCGAACTCGGGTACAGCTAAGCGAGGGTTGTAGCGCTGCTCGAAACCGGCGGCATCGGTAGCCATTACGAAGGGTCTCCTGGGTGTTGTGGACGCCGGATTGTAAGCCCCGGCCACGCTGCGAGTGCGTGATACCATCTCTCCAAATAGGAGAGGAGGAGTCATGACGCAGAGCTACGTCCACCCGGAGTATTTGGTGGAAACGGATTGGCTGGCCCGGCATTTGTCCGACCCCCAGGTCGTGGCGATCGACATGACCACCCACCTCATCCCTAAGCCCAACAACGTGCTCTACGACCCGAAGCCCGGGCGCGAGGATTTCGAACGGGCCCACATTCCGGGCGCGCAGTTCGCCGATATCGAGCGCGATCTAAGCGATCATTCCTCGAACCTGCACTTCATGTTGCCCAGCGCGGCCCAGTTCGGCGAGGCCATGGGACGGCTCGGGGTGAGCAATGACTCCTTGGTGGTGGCTTACTCCACCGCCAACCACTGGTGGGCCACGCGGCTGTGGTGGATGCTGCGGGTATTCGGCCACGAACGCGCCGCCGTATTGAACGGAGGATTCCAGAAGTGGCAGCGCGAAGGCCGCTCCGTGGAGAGTGGCCCGGCGAAACCACGTCCGGCTGCGCGCTTCGTAGCCACCTACCAGCCCGGGCATGTGGTGGGGAAGCAGGAAATGCTGGCGGCCACCGGCAACCCGGACATCTGTACCGTCAACGCCCTTCGCCCAGAGCAGCACAACGGCACGGGCGGCACGAATTACGGCCGCCTGGGGCACATCAGCGGCAGCATCAACATCGCGGCGGTGAACCACGTTGGCGCGGACAATTGCTATAAGAGCGCCGGGGAATTGCGCGCGATGTTCGCCGCCGCCCTTGCAAGCCCGCGGGTGATGACCTACTGCGGTGGCGGTATTGCCGCCACAAGCGTGGCATTGGTGCTGGCAATGTTCGGTAAGGAAAACGTACAGGTCTACGACGCCTCCCTGGGCGAGTGGGCGCAAGACCCCCACCTTCCCATGGAGCGCTAGGCAATGGATTTACTGAAGCACTTTCCCGTTCGAAAAGAAGATTTCCCCGGCCCTGTGCTGCTCACCGGTGCTGGCGGATGCATCGGCAGTTGGGCGCTCACGATCCTAACCCGCTCCGGGATATCCGTGGCCGCCATGGATCTTAGCGTGGACACGCGCCGCCCCGCACTGCTGCTCTCGGAGCAGGAGTTGATGGGCATCCCATGGCACACTGGCGATATCGCCGATTACGCCGCCGTGCTCGCCACGGTGCAAAAGGTCCGCCCTTGTGCCATCGTGCACTTGGCGGCCTTACAAGTGCCGTTTTGCAAGGCGGACCCTATCGCGGGCGCGAGAGTCAACGTGGTGGGTACCGTCAACGTATTCGAAGCCGCGCGCAAGCTCGGCATCAAGCGCATCGCCTACGCCAGTTCCATCGCGGCCCACGGCGCCATGGAAGGGCATGGCACGCTGCCCACCCTCTACGGCGCCTACAAACATTGCAACGAACAGACAGCCATCGTCTACGCGCAAGATTGGGGAGTGGGAAGCGTGGGTTTGAGGCCCGGCGTGGTGTATGGCGTCGGACGCGATCAAGGACTCACTTCCAAGACCACGGTTGCCGTGCTGGCAGCGGCGGCCAACACGCCTTACACGGTGCCCTTTCGCGGGCCAGTATCCTGGCTGCACGCAGGAGAGGTGGCCAGCGCGTTCATCCGCGCGGTGTCGAAGGATCTCACCGGTGCGCCCGTCTTCGACATCAATGGCGTTGCCACCACGGTGG
>JBJXGQ010000219.1:0-7989 GCA_046160525.1 Burkholderiales bacterium | reverse complement strand
GTCTTGCCGTCAACCCGCTTAGTCAAGCGGGATCCATGGCGAATTCTGCCTGGGAACCTCGAAGTATTTCCTGTTTGCCGGATGGGGCGCGGCGGGCGCGGGAATGGCTGGCACCTGCGGCAGCCGGTGGCTTGCCGCGACTGGCCCATTTGAGTGGGTTTGCTGGCTCTGCGCCAGAGAGGCCGGCGCGATGCGATAACCCACCGAGCGTATTGTTTGCAGAAGTTTCACGGAATGATTCGTGTCGATTTTTCGCCGGATGTGCGAGACGAACACATCCACCACATTGGTGAGCGGATCGCTGTGGTGTCCCCATACATGATTAAGAATTTGCGCCCGCGAAAAGGGTTTGCCTGGAGCGCTTGCCAGCAAGTGCAGCAGCGCGAACTCTTTGTGCGTGAGTTCCACCTGCTCGCCGGCTCGCGTTACTTCTCGAGTCTCCGCATCGATGACCAGGTCTTCGACCACGACACGGCGGCTCACTTCCTGATACCGGCCGGCGCGGCGGCCCAAGGCTTTAATTCTGGCGGTGAGTTAATCGAAATCGTAAGGCTTGGCCAGATAATCGTCTGCTCCGGAGTGCAGCACCGCCACCTTTTCGGTAACGCCGGCGCGCGCCGAAAGGATCAGTAGCGGGATGCCGTTTTTTTGTCTGCGCAGGCGCTGGCACAGATCGACCCCTTCGATCCCGGGCTGCTCAAGATCGGCGACAATGAGATCGAAGGTGCTGCTATGGGCAAGCAACAGACTTTGCTCGCAGCACTTCGAGATGTCGGCCTGATACCCCTGCGCCACAAGTCCGCCGCTCAAGAAGCGCGCATCGCGTTGATCCTTGGCGACTATCAAAATCTTCAATTTCGGTTCTCCGAAAAACTGCGTATCCAAATCTTGTCAATGCAGGCTATCCGGGCCGGGGTGAACCGGTGGCACGGGCCTGGCATCGGTTACCGGAGCGTGCGATACCGCAATCCCCACGAGCACCATGCGCATGGCGTTCTCCGCGGCATGCGCCAGCAGGCTTCCCGCGCCGGCGAAGGCATCGTCCAGCGTGCAAGGGCGATCGAGGATGCTGGCGAAGGCATCAATGCCGTGCTCGAAGTTAAGCGCGGCACCCTGCCCGATGGTTCCGGCCAGCGCGATTACCGGCAGCGCGTGCGTTTTTGCGCGCCGTGCCACTTCCGAGGGAATTTTCCCGAAAGGCGTCTGGCCGTCGAGTTTGCCTTCGGCGGTCACGATCAAGTCGGACTGCCCGATCAGGGAATCGAGTTCGAGATACTGCATCACGATGTCGTAGCGGGAGTGCAATGTGCCGCCCAGAATCGCGGCGAAGCCGGCGCCGAGTCCACCCGAAGCGCCGCTGCCATTCGCGCTGCCGATATCCACCCCGGTGGCGGCCCGGATGCGATGGGCATAGTTCTCAAGCGCATGTTCGAGCGCGAGCACTTGCTCGGGGGTTGCGCCCTTTTGCGGTCCGAACACGCGCGCCACGCCGCGCTCGCCGAGCAGCACGTTGTGCCAGTTTACCGCGGCGTCGAGCCGCACCTGGCGCAGGCGCTTGTCGAGTCCCGATCTGTCGATGCGGGCGATGCGAGCCAGTTCCGCGCCGCCCCATCCAATCTGCTTTGAACCGGCATCGAGTAAACGCGCCCCCAGAGCCTGCACCATCCCGGCACCGCCATCGTTGATGCCGGAGTCGCCGCATCCCAGCAGGATTCGTTGTGCACCGGCATCAAGCGCGGCGCGAATCAGTTCGCCAACACCGTAGCTGGTGGTTTTCGTGGGGTCGCGTTGATCGCGCGGAACCAGCCGCAGGCCGGCTGCGGCGGCCATTTCGATCACCGCCGTCTTCTCGCTGCGTCCGCCGAGGAAGCCAAAGAATGACTCCACTGGCTGGCCCACCGGACCGGTCACCACGAGATGATGCATTGTGCCTCCTGTCGCGTCGACCAGCGCCTCGGTAAACCCCTCGCCGCCGTCAACCAGGGGCGCCTTGACGATCCTGGCTTGCGGCATCGCGCACAGGATACCGGCGGCGATGTGACTGGCAACATCTTTTGCACTCAAACTTTCCTTGAAGCCGGAAGGGGCAATCAAAACGCGTAGTGACATGACGATCTCCTTGGTGAGCTGCCGCGCACATGGGCGGCGCATACCGGGAAGACGCGTGCGACGCAGGTTTATTCCACAGGGCGCATGAAAATCAGCGCCCGAAGGCGCTGATTCTTCAAAGCATGTGGCGCGCCGAATCAGGACGCACGGTAGACAGGAAATCCCATGGCAGGCCAGATGACGATGGCAAACAGGACCAGCATGCCCAGCATCACGGGCATCAGCCATAGACTCAGGCGCAGGAGATCGTTTTCCGAATAAGTGGGCGTTTCCAACTTCGCGTACAACGCCACCGGCTTCGCGCTGACTTTGAAAGTCTGGCAGAAACCGCTCGCGATCACCGTGAGAAAAATCAGCGCGGCAGGTTGCAGGGATGGCGTGCTCAGGGGCAATGCCACCACTGGAATGAGCAGCATCGCGCGTGCGGAACGCGAGGTCACCACCAGATGCGCGAGCATGGCAATCAGTGCCGCCAATACGATCACCCAGTGGGGTCGCGTCATGAGTTCGGCGGACAGGGCGCCTACCGCGGCGTCCGCCAGCCAGCGGGCGGCGCCGCTATCGAGCAAGGCTTCGCCCATAACCAGGGTCGCTGCGAGAAACAGAATCAAATTCCACTCCACACCCTTGAGCGCGTCCTTGAAAGATATGCCGGTCAGGCTCCGGCTGGTGATGGCCAGGGCGCCAATGAGGACGACGGCCGCCGGATCGAGCCCGTGCCAGGAAGAACTTGCCAGGCCGGCGATGGTGAGCACCGCGATGCCGGCGATATTGATTTGCGCACCGGTGAGCGGCGTGGCTTCGGGCGCGGGCAAGGCCAGGTAGAGGCTGCGCTGTTGCTTGCGCAAGAACAGATGAAGAATTGCCGCCGTGGCGGCAAAACTGGTGAGCAGCGCAAAGGGCGCGCCGAGAATGGCCCAATCCAGGAAGCTCATGGCAGGCACGCCCATGCGTACCATGAAGTCCATCGCCACCAGATGCGCGCTGGCGCCCAGCAGGGAAGCGCATGCGGAGAGCAAAATGATGGTGGGAAACAACAATGCCAGAGCACGCACCACATCGCGATGCGGGATCACGCGCGCGAGACATAGAAATACGGGTAACAACAACGCGGCGCGGCCGGAGGTGGACGGAATTACGAAAGCGGTAAGCGCGATGATCCAGGTCAAACGATAGAACAAGCTTGAGGTGGTGCGCGCGCCCTGGACAGCACGCAGTGCAATGCGCTCCGCGAGCCCGCTTTGCTTGAGCGCCGCGGCGAGAATGAAAGCTCCGATCATCAGCCAGATCAGGTCATCGCCCATGCCGGAGTAGAAATTCTCCATGGAAGTCGCTCCGAAGGCGATAAGCACCAGACACGATGCAACGGCAACCGGCGCATCCGCCAGTCGCAATACCGACCATGCAATCAGTGCGCAGGCAAACACGGCCAGAGCGGCGCGTGCCGGAACGTGCAGGCTATCCAGGCCAAACCAGATTGAGAGCACAGCGGCGCAAGCCACGCCAATGGCGAGCGCCCACCGTCGTACCGGCGGTCGCGGCATACTCAGCGAACCTGGTGGCAACGAATTGGCGGCAGCGCTCGCGACCGGCTTCTCGATCTGGACTATGCCAGTGGAAAATAGTTGGGCAGTGTGCATCGCATCCCTCCTGACAACGTAGTAGTGTCAGAGAAGACGCGCTAGCGAGCGAAGTATTCCATGCGCTCCCGAATTAGCGCTGCGTCCCGGCGCCACGCGCGCAGATATTGCTGGCCTGCATCAAGCCATGACCAAACACGGGATCGAAGCCCGGAGTGCCCAGATCCTTGGCCAAGCCGATCAGTGCCGCGCGCACAGAGTCGGCGTCCCGGCTGGGCTGCTGGGCGAGGGCCAGCGCGACCATGGCTGTTACGTAAGGCGCGGCGTAGGATGTACCGGTGTGTTTTTTTGCGCCCTTGGCGCCGCGCGAGGATGCATCTGCCGCCCAGACGTCCACGCCCGGTGCACCAAAGTCGATGTGCGCGCCCTGTCCGGCGCGCCGGTAGACCGCCAGGTCGGATCGTATTGCGGTGACCGCGATCACCTTGGGATAGGCAGCTGGGTAGCGCGGCTGGGCTTTCGGGCCGTCGTTACCCGCTGCGGCGATCAATATCGTACCCCTTGCGATTGCCGATTCCACACTGCGCTCAAGCAGCGCATTCGGCGGGCCGGCGAAGCTCAAGTTAATGACGCGCACGCCGCGATTCAAAAGCGCCTCGATCGCGGCGATGAGATCGAAGGCGTCCATCCGGTCTTCCGAGCGCCCGCTGTGAAAGGCATCCACGGCGAGAACCTTCGCCTTGTTCAGCAATCCGGGCGCGGCACTACCACGCGCACCAACCAGCAGCGAGGCGATGGCGGTTCCATGTACCTGCGCCGAAGGCAGCTTGTCCGCGCTGCGCAGAGTAATGACTTCGATATCCTGCGTGCTCAGCGCGGCGTGGTGGCGTTGCACTCCGGTATCAATCATCCCGATCGTCGCTACGCGCTCTTCGCAGTTCGCATCACCGGTGGGCCACGCAATGAGGCGGATGGCGTTGCAATGCGGTCCCCGGCAACTATCATTCTGGACGCGGTAGACATGATTGAGATCGGTCGTGACGGCCGATTCCAGCCGCTTGATATCCTCAATGGCCTGCCGTGGATTAATGCGTAGCGGCACCCTCAAGCGCGCTGTGCCGTTTTGCAAGTGATCCAGGCGCCGCTCGTCAAGCAACAGGTATCCTTTGTCTTGCAGGGCCTTAATCTGTTGGGGTGACAGTCCAGCCGCCAATACCTCATTGGGTTCGTATTCGGGAGAGAACCATTCCTCCGAAACGCGCGGCGATGGATCGCTCTCCGCGACGCTAGTACCGCCATCGGTGCCCGGCATGCGCCCGTCGTCCCGGTCCGGGATCTCGTCCCGTTCTTGCCCGAAACCGGTATCGTTAAAATCGTCGCGACCATCGAAGCCATCGTCGTCCGCGTAGGCTGTGCCCAGCGCCAACGATAAGTGGCGGGGATTCACCTCCATCAGCACGGCGTTCACCACCACCGTGGCCGCAAAAAGCGCAGCGTATCGCAGCATTTTCTCAAGCGCCCGCATCACGTTCCTCCTACATACGTTTGCACTAGGGATACTTTGGGACCCAGCCTGGACATTCGAGATCTTGCGGTCCTTTGGGCTTGCAAGGGAAGGACCGCGCCTCCGATGGCGATGCCGCATGGTTGAACCGTGAGCGGCGATATTCGCCCCGCGCTTCGCGCGAATCGTGATAAGCATGCGCCACCAGCCGCGCCAGCACGCCCACGCGCCCGATGTAAGCGGCGCGCTCGATGATGGAGATCGCACCGCGAGCATCCAGCAGTTTGAATGTGTGAGAGCACTTCATCACCATCTTGTAACCCGGTAACGCGAGGCCTGCCTCGATGAGCCGCTTGGCCTCGCCTTCATATTGGTTGAAGTGCTCGAACAACGTCCGCACGTTGGAGCGCTCGAAGTTGTACTTGGATTGTTCCACCTCGTTCTGGTGGTAGACGTCGCCATAGGTCACACCCTTCACGCAAGCCAGATCGACGACGTTGTCCACATCCCGAACGTCGTCCGGAAAGGGTTTCAACGCCACCTGGTACTGGTAATAGTGCTGCATGCGGTTGGGGTTCTCGCCGTAACGCCCGTCCTTGGGACGGCGGGAGGGCTGCACATAGGCCGCTTTCCACGGCTCCGGACCCAGGGCGCGCAGAAAGGTTGCGGTGTGAAACGTACCCGCACCCACTTCCATATCGTAGGGCTGTAGCAAGGCACAACCTTGCTTGCCCCAGAAATTCTGGAGCGTGAGAATCACATCTTGGAAGTTCATCGGGGTGGAAGACTGGCGTGTCCCGGAAAAAACGCGAATGTTACTGGGTTTTCTCCCCGTGCCCCGGCTTCGGTGGACACCGGTGCTAGGGAATTGCTAGAGTAACAACGCGCAAACATGACCACCACCACCGAACTTGAGGACTTGGATCTGCTCGCTACGGTTTTCGACGTGGCGCGCACGGGCATTTGTGTGATCAGCGAGAGGGGCCTTTTTACCAAGGTGAACCCGGCATTCTGCGCCATGGTGGGCTACGCCAGCGAAGAACTCGTGGGCCGGGAATATGCAATCTGCGCCCCGCCGGCAGTCGTTGCCGTCAAGGAAAAATTTCTGGCCGCCAATCTGGCGGATTCCCCCAAAATTCCTACCGAATGGCAGATTCGAAGGCGCGACGGGTCGCTGTTCGACGCGCTGGTCAGTTCTCGCCCGGTGACGCGAAAGAATGGCCAGCGCTTCCTAGTGGTAACGTTCTCCGACATCACAGAGCGCAAAGCCATGCAGGCCAGGGCGGAGCAGCTCAACGCCGAACTGGAAGCGCGCATCGAAGCCCGCACCGTACAGTTGCGGGAAAACGAGCGCAAATACCAACGCATCATCGACGTGACCCGCGAAGGCTTCTGGCTGGTGGATGGATGGAGCCGAACTCTGGAGGTTAACCAACCCCTTTGCCGGCTCTTGGGTTACACCATGGAAGAACTCTTGGCGCTGCCGCCCGAAGAGGTCTTCGATCCCCAGCACCGGGCCTTTGTCAGGGGCGCGCTTTATCCGCGGCCTAAGCCTGGGCACGACCAGTTCGAACTCGACATGCTCACCAAAGAAGGCGAGCGCATTCCCGTCCTCATCAACGCGGCCACGCAACTCAATGCCCAGGGCGAACCCGAATTCGCCGCGGCCTTCATCACAGACATCTCCAAACGCAAGCAGCTTGAGCGTGCCTTGGAGGAAACGTTGCATGAGCGCGAAGGAATTTTGAATTTATCCGTGGTCGGCATCGCTTTCGTGCGCAACCGCGATTTCGTTTGGGTCAACAAGGCCTTCGAGCAAGACATGCTGGGTTATGAGGCCGGCGAGTTGGCGGGAAAGTCAAGCATCATGACCTATCCCAGCCCCGAGATGTACAACGACCTTGGGCCGCAGATCGATAAAGCCTTGGTCGAACAGGGCACCTTTCAGACCGAGGAGCGCGTGCGCCGCAAGGATGGCTCCATGATGTGGTGCCTGGTCACCGGGCGCATCGTGGAGGCAGGCGATCTGTCCAAGGGTTCCATCTGGACCATTGTCGATATCAGCAAGCGCCGCGCGGCTGAAGTGGAGCTGCTCGAATCCCTCGCGCGCGAAAAGGAAGCCAGTGAACTCAAATCGCGCTTCGTCTCCATGACCTCGCACGAATTTCGTACACCCCTGGCCGCGATTCTGTCTTCCATCGAACTGATTGCCGATTATGGCGAGCGCCTTCCAGGGGAAGAAAAGTCGGAACTGGTGGGCGTCATCAAGTCATCGGTCAAGCGCATGAGCCAGATGCTGGAGGACATTCTCGTCATTGGCCGGGCGGATGCAGGGAGGCTGGAGTTCAACCCCGAACCGGTGGACCTGAAGAGTTTGTGCGAACGCATTGCGCAAGAGGCGACAAAGACTACGCAGACCGCGCACGAAGTCGAACTCCAGTGCACCCTCAAGAAGAAACGCTACCTGCTGGACGAGCGCTTGGTGCGGCACGTGCTGCACAATCTACTCATCAACGCCATCAAGTATTCGCCGCACTCGGGCCGTGTATGCCTGCGAGTGATGGCCGAAGAGGCGAGCATGAAATTCATCGTTGAAGACCAGGGAATCGGCATCCCCTTGGAAGACCAGGCGGGGCTCTTTACCTCCTTTTACCGTGGCGCGAACGTGGGCAGCATTGCCGGAACGGGACTCGGACTGGCTATCGTAAAAAAGGCGGTGGATCTGCACGGAGGTTCCATCTGTGTAGAAAGCACGGTGGGCAAGGGATCGCAATTCAGCGTGATCCTTCCCGAGGC
>JBJXGQ010000218.1:0-5118 GCA_046160525.1 Burkholderiales bacterium | reverse complement strand
GTTAGATTCGCCTACCAGCGCCACCATGACTGTTGACTCAATGGGTTGGTGTGATGCGGCACGGTTCGAGGTGAGGCACCGCGGGGTACTGCAAGGTGTCGCCAAAAGTCGGTTGGAGTGCGTATTGTCACCGTATTGGAAATGGGACGAAGTCGCTGCAGCAGCATTCGATCGTACGTGAGCAAGTGCTTAAGGCCAAGGTCCTCCGCCTCCGCCAGTATGCGACAGTCATTCAATTCGGGATGGGTCTGCAGTAACTCATGCGTTCGGACAGCAACATTGCCAGGGTGCTGGACTGGCATACTCAAGAAGAGTGACATGACAAAACTACTGTGAAGGTCACGCCTTTCCTGGTGTTGAATGCGTTCGCACTCAACGATCACTGTCTGAGGCAGATAAAACGTCCCTGGCAGATAGAACCAACTTCGGATGAGCGCCTTACGCTCTTCAGCTAAAGCATCCTTCGGCTCCTCTATTCCGGCAATCGCATCAAGAAGGTATGAGAAGCACTGCGTATCAAGCGCAACGAGCGGGTCCGCGTCGGAGGTGCGCATGCGAATCTAACTAGATGTCGGCACCTACGAGGTGCTTAAAATTGCACCTCGTAGGTGTATAAAACACCAGCTTCATACGTACTCCCCTGTTTGCATTCGCCTTTACCAAGCTACGCCACATCAACCACACCTGTCAATGGTACCTCCAGATGGGCCGAGGTAAGCCAGCCCAAACAATTAGGCTTATCATTCCACTCACTGTCCAACTGCCGGGAGGAGACCGCCATGAGTGACACCATCAAGTACACCCTCGACGAAACCCATATTCCGAAGTATTGGTACAACATCGTGGCGGATCTGCCCAAGCCGCCGCCCGCGGTGCTGCATCCTGGCACATTGCAGCCTATCGGGCCGGATGATTTGGCGCCGCTGTTTCCGATGTCGCTCATCATGCAGGAGGTTTCGCAGGAGCGCGAGATCGAGATTCCGCAGCCGGTGCGCGACGTCTACAAGCAGTGGCGGCCTTCGCCGCTTTACCGGGCGCGGCGGCTGGAGAAGGTGCTGGGGACTCCGGCGCGGATCTATTACAAGTACGAAGGCGTGAGTCCGGCGGGGAGCCATAAGCCTAATACAGCGGTGCCGCAGGCCTTTTACAACAAGGAGGCTGGGGTCAAGAAAATCAGCACGGAGACCGGTGCGGGGCAGTGGGGTTCTTCGCTTGCCTTCGCGGGCGCGCTGTTCGGTTTGGAGATTCAGGTTTTCATGGTCCGGGTTTCCTACAACCAGAAACCTTACCGCCGTGCCTTGATGGAAACCTATGGCGCGCGTTGCGTGGCCAGCCCTTCCAATGAAACCCAAACCGGGCGTGCGATTCTGGAGAAGGATCCCAATAGTAATGGCAGCTTGGGCATCGCCATTTCGGAAGCGGTGGAAGTGGCCGCGCAGCGCGAGGATACGAAGTACGCGCTTGGATCGGTGTTGAACCATGTGTTGATGCATCAAACCATCATCGGGCAGGAAGCCATGAAGCAATTGGAGATGGCCAACGACTATCCCGATATCGTGGTGGGCTGCACGGGCGGGGGATCGAACTTCGCAGGCATCGCCTTTCCCTTCATCGGCGCGCAATTGCGCGGCGGAAAGAAGGTGAAGGTCGTTGCGGTGGAGCCCGCTGCTTGCCCGAGCTTGACGCGTGGCAAGTACGCTTACGATTTCGGCGATACCGGCCATCTCACTCCGCTGGTCAAGATGCACACGCTGGGCTCCAACTTCATGCCGCCCGGATTCCACGCCGGCGGGCTGCGCTATCACGGCATGGGGCCGCTGGTTTCGCATGTGAAGGAGTTGGGGCTCATCGACGCGGTGGCTTACCACCAGACGGAGTGTTTCGCGGCAGGCGTGCAGTTCGCGCGGGCCGAGGGCATCGTCCCCGCGCCGGAGGCCAATCACGCGGTGAAGGGCGCCATCGCGCAAGCGCTCAAGTGCAAGGAAGAGGGTGTGTCCAAGGCGATCTTGTTCAACCTGTGCGGCCACGGGCATTTCGACATGCAAGCCTATAGCGATTACTTTGCTGGCAAGCTCGTGGACCAAAATTACGACGAGAAGGAACTCGCCATGGCCTTGGCGGGATTGCCTTCGGTCAAGGCAGCTTAGGGGCGCACATGAGGAACCTGATCGCCGTTTTGATGGTGTTTTCCTGTTGGCCTTGCATCGCGGTTGCACAGGAGCGCAAGAGCGATATTCTCCTGGGCGCCAACTGGCAGGCAGTCCCTTCCACGGCCACGGCTGACGGATCGGTGGCGTGGTTCTTCGACCCGAATCAAAACCGTGTCTTGGCTTGCTACAGCAGCAAGAGTGCCCCCGAGCCGCGCTGCCACGAAGCCAGTCTTCCCGAACCACGCCAGCGGCGCTAGCTCGCGCTCAAACGCCCGGTAAATTCCACAGGAGGGTCGCCTCGCACGAGCGTTACCGGGCGGTCCGATAAGTGCAACACCTTCATGGAAACGGAGCCCAGGCTCAAACCATTGATGCGGCTTAGCCCGCGCGTGCCCATCACAATGGCGTCGCACTGAAGCTCGCGCGCCTGGGCTACGATGCTCTGTGCCGCTGGGCCCACGACGCGATGCGAGGTGAACGGTACGCTGTTCTCGCGCATGATCTTTTCCGCCCACGACAAGATACCAAATAATCCGCGGCGCTGGCATGGCGGCAGGTAGCCGAACGCTAACGAGAACTCTGTAGGGCGCAACCGAATTCTCGGCAATCTCGGTGGTTTGCTAGCCCTGGCATTAAACCGCCGTTGGGTAACTCCGCAGGGCCTTGTCCGGAGCAATCAAGGCCTTAGGGTCTGGCGGCAGGCTGGCGGGCCGTTTGGACTCAAGATTGCTCAGCCTTTACTGAAGCATTTGCGAGGTCCGGCAAGCTGGGGCACAATCGCCGCCGGAGTGAGTCCTAACGAGAACAAGAGAACGTCCCATGGTCGTATACAACCTTGCCTGCGACAACCGCCATGCCTTCGAAGGATGGTTTGCCTCGCCGGAAATCTTCGATGAGCAGGCGCAAGCGCTGTCCGTGAGTTGTCCCGTGTGCGGTTCCCACGGCATCGTCAAGCAGCCGTCCGCGCCCAACATCGGCCGCGGCAGTTCGAGTACCAGCAGCGAGAAGCGCGAGCAAGAGGGCCCGCGTAACGTAGCGCGTTTCCCCGAGGAGGCGCTTCGCGAGCTGCGCGCCAAGGTGCTCGATTACATGCTCAAGAACACGGAAGACGTGGGCAATAAATTCACCGAAGAAGCGCGCCGCATCCACTACCGAGAGGCGCCTGAACGCGCAATTCGCGGCCAGGCAACCGCCGGCCAGGCGAAGGAACTTAAGGAAGAAGGGATCGATGTCATGGCGCTGCCCATGGCACCCGTGCCGCCGGGGCAACTGCACTAGCTTCGCGCCGGCAGCCCTGGCACCTCCTTCAAAAGCTATTGCACACGAAGGACACAAAGTAGCACGAAGGAAACTAGAAAATCCTGGGACAACCGAGGCTCATCGTGGGTAGGGGTCATGCCCCCTTGATGGTTTTGATCTCCTTCGTGTACCGTCGTGTCCTTCGTGGTTAATAGCCGTTTTAGGATGAATCAGCGCGCGTGGGTGTATGCAGGCCTCGCCACCGGCGTCCTCGTCGTATCCACGGCCGCCATTCTCATCCGCATCGCCCAGGCCGAAGGCGCTTCGTCGATGGCCATTGCTGCGTGGCGCCTAGGCGTGGCTTCCCTGGTTTTGGCTCCCATTGTTTGGCACCGGGCTGGTGCTGAACTGCGTTCGCTGGGTGCGAAAGAGATCGGTCTCGCGCTCTTCTCGGGCGCCTTTCTCGCCGTGCATTTCGGATCTTGGATTACTTCCCTGGAGCACACCTCGGTGGCGAGCAGCACGGCGCTTGTCACCACGAATCCGCTGTGGGTTGGAATTGCCTCGGTCTTTTTCTTGCGCGAGCGGCTCACGCTTCCTGTCGCCTTAGGCATTGGCATTGCCACCGCCGGTACCGTGGCCATGTTCCTGGCCGAACCGGCAACCTCCGCGCAACGCTTGGCCAATCCAGTGCTGGGAAATTCGCTCGCGCTGGTAGGGGCCATTTCCGCCAGCGCTTACCTCATCATCGGAAGATCTTTACGGGCGCGCCTCTCGCTATTGGCGTACATATGGCTCGCCTACGGCGCGGCGGCCATCATGCTTTTCGCAACCGTGCTGGTGCGTGGAGAGAGCATTACGGGATTCACTTCCACCGCTTATTTATGCGTGCTCGCGCTGGCCTTGGGCCCGCAGTTGCTGGGGCACACGCTGCTCAATTGGTCCGTACGCCAAGTCCCGGCCACCTTGGTGGCCCTTTCCATCCTGGGAGAACCGGTGGGTTCGGCGCTGCTGGCGTTTTTTCTCTTCGGCGAATCCATTGGCTGGATTCAAGGTGCCGCCTTCGCGCTAATTCTGCTTGGAATCTTTTGCGCCACCCGCGCCAAGGCCTGAGTAGGGTTTATGGGGGCGGCCCGTGTCCTCCGCCAAGCCCTTGTGAGCGACATGGCCATCGTGAGTTTGCAGACCGGCGGCGAAACCGAAATCCCCTTTCATCGCCATGAGCCCTTGGTTAGCCAGCCGCGCAACATAAGGTAGCGTGGCCTGCGTGAGCGCGAGAGTGGCCGTGCGCGCGCAGGCCGCGGGAATGTTGGGAACGCAGTAGTGCACCACGCCCTCGTCCACATACAAGGGGGCGGAGTGGTAAGTCATGCGCGAGGTTTCGGAAATGCCTCCCTGGTCGATGGCGATGTCCACTATGACGGACCCCTTGCGCATGCGGCCCACGGTTTCGCGCGTGATGACCTTAGGCGCAAGCTTTCCGGGAACCAGCAGCGCGCCAATCACGAGATCGGCATCGGCAACGGCTTCGGCAAGCGGTAATGGAATCGAGTAGCAGGTCTTGATGGTGCCACGGTAGAGCGCGTCGATGTGCGCCAGGCAGTCGATGCTAACGTCGAATACCGTCACATCCGCGCCCAACCCCGCCGCCACTTGCACGGCATTGCTCCCCGCGGCGCCTGCACCGATGACCACCACCTTGGCGGGCGGCACGCCGGGCACGCCGGGA
>JBJXGQ010000217.1:0-3534 GCA_046160525.1 Burkholderiales bacterium | reverse complement strand
AGTTTGCTTAACGAAGTGGATAAGTGGGTTGATGAAGATGGAGAGTTGATCAAAGGTGAACTAGAAGAACTAAAGATCGAAATTGATTCGGCCTGTGACGACATTAGTGAAGTGGTTGAAGGGCTGAAAATTGGGCGACGAGACTCTGCTGACCTCGCAAGCCTATTGGATTGGGAGCAGGACATACAACAAGCGATGGAATCAGTTGTAGAAGAGCTGGAGAGGCTATCTCCGAACGTTGGAAAGCACGTCGGGTCGGTGTTTGAAAAGGTAAGGCTGGCAGCTGCAACGCTAGGAGAGTCGTTGGTAGGGAGGCGAGACTTCTATGTGTACGTGCACAAGGATCTTGAGGGAAGGGTCTTCTACGTCGGGAAAGGAACAGGTACGCGCGCGACCGCAAGGGCACGAAACGCGTACTGGGAACAATACGTGACTGAACGCCTTGATGGAAAGTTCGAAGTAGAAATCGTCAAAGAAGGACTCCTAGAGCATGAATCGGAAAATATCGAGAGCGACCTGATTGCACAACACGGAGACGCTCTGGTGAACATGCAACACGGAGTGAGAAGCGGAATCAGCGTGAGCTTCGATGCGGAATCAATGAGCGTTGATATGTTGTTGTTCGGAAGAAAAGATCATGATGAGGAGTATTTCCGTAAACTGGAAGAGTGCCAAGCGCAGCGTGAGGCAGTTCGAATACTAATTGAAAAGGCAGAGGCATTGGAGGAAGCTAAACCCAGCGAGGCAACGGCACTTTACAGAAAAGCCATCGATGCAACACGAAACTACCTATCCAACTGGCCAAAGGAACCAGGAATTAAAGGAGAATTATCGGGGCCACTCGGATTCTTACAAGTCGAGCTAAGACCACTGGATAGATTGACGTTGCTGCACAAGAAGGCTGGCCGATTGGAGGAGCTCGTCGAGACCGTAGATGCGTTCTTCTCCGAATTTCCGGGAGGCAACTCGGGGGTTGTCGCAGAGAAGATAATCAAAAGAAGCAACGCAGCAAAAGTGTTGCTTGCTAAGAAATGTACGAGTTATGACCGCTGAATCTCCACATGGATAGCGAGAGGAAGGTTAATGGGTTAATGAGCGATTTGGGAACCTGCGATATATAGCTTCATTGGCCATTAGCCAGACTGCTTTGAGAATACGGATGAATTCCAATGGATGATCATGTCCAGATCGATTCCTCCGAATTACGCGATATCGCAGGCGGTTTTACACATAAAGGGGAAGAGTGCGATCCACGTGGTGTGGGTATACGGTGAGAGGAAGCGAAATTCTGTTGGGCAGCCGGCGCTAGTGGGGACCATCGGGGTCGCCATCCAGGTCCGGCCAGGGCTCGCTTGGCAGTTCCGGAAGGTCGATTCGCCCCCGCGACGACGGTGTAAATCCCAATTCAATGGCGGCGCGCAGCAAAGTACGCGTTTCGGCGGCCAGGATTCGCAGATACGGCGATGGCCGCTCAATACCACCGCGCCCAAGATAGCATAGCCCTCCCTCTGCGAGAGCCGCGTTAGCGTGCGCGATTCGATCATATGCCACAGCCCAAATCGCGAGAATCGCGCGGTCGAGGGGTCCTAGCAAGCCCTTGGGGGCGTCGGTGATTGCGGCGTCCCATACGGCACGCTGGCTGGCTGTCAGCCAATCCGGGGCCACCGGCGGGGATCCTGGGGCAATGGTGTGGCCTTTCGCCCTGTGCGCGCGAAAAGTGCCCCGAATTACCTTGGTTGCATCTGAAACTGTCTGACGTCCTGGCATCCTGGAATCACCCCTAAATTAAATTTTCATTCTGGCTGCGAGAAAAAAAACACCCCCGCCCGCTACCGAGCAGAAGTCCGAAAGTTTTCGACACCCCCTATCCCCCACATTAGTGGACGGTCTCACTAGGCTCAGGCAGCAGCGCCGGTAATCGATGCTCTTTGAAACCATCGCACCTCCTTGGGATCTGCCGCACCGGGTAAAACGTTCGCGCTACGCCAAGCAGTTCGCCACGCGCAGCGGCCATACATCGCCCGTCTTGGCGCAGGTTGTTGCAATCGGAGCACTTCCTGCGGTCATCATCAGAAGCGGAAGGTTGCTGCCGTACCGGCGCGAAGGGCTCCGCCGCTATCGCCTCCGAGTTCATCCCGAGAACTTGGGAGTGACTCATCGCCGGGGAGCAAGCCATCTCCACCGGCTCGCGGTCGGCGTAATGAAGCAGCCACCACCCGGAAGTGGTCCTCGTATCCCCATCGCCGACATTCTCCAGCTTCGCGGCTTTCGCCTCCGTCGCCGCTTTGGTCGTTAATGTCGTTTTTGTCGTTACCGAATGCCCGTGTTGTTCCACATTCGCACGCCTTGCCAAGTCCAAAAGCATTCCCATTTCTACATGCCCTCGCTACGAAACGGGCGCGCTTTGTTACGACATAAACGACATAAACGACAAAAGCCCCCCCATCCATGCCCTTTGGTCGCTAATATCGTTTTCGTCGTAGTGCGTTCGCTCATTTCGTGATCTGCCAGACTTCGGTCGGTCTGCCGTCGGTCTTGATTGATTCGCAGGTTGCTCGGCCCTTTATGCGCAGTAATTCAAGCGCAGTTCCGATCCGGTCCGCTGACAGGTTCCGCCCGAATAGGTCACGGATCGCCGTCCGGTTCAACCCACCGCTGTCAGCCTGTTGCAGTGCGCGGAGGATCTCGTCGGCAGTCCGGTCGCCGATACTGGCGCCGAATACGTGTTTCGCCGTGGCGTCGCAGTATTCCCAAACCGCAATCGCCGCCTCTAGGTGCGGCGCGTCGATCTGGTCGGCACCGTCCAGCAGGCAGTAAACCAGCGCCAAGCGCATTACCTGCGCTTCAGCACGCGCCGTCACCGCACCGTGCAGTCCATCGCCTCCACATGACAGCGCTGGGTACACTGCTTCCCAGACCGCGCGCGCGGCAAGCGTCATGACGATACGCTGCCGGGTCCGCGCTGTGGTAGCGCGTTCATGCAGTCGGTCGGCAATGGCTTTGACTTCCGCAGGGTCAGCCGAATCGCCACCATGGGGCAAAATCTTGGACCGCTTCACAGCTACGAACAAGAACCGGTTGGCGAAACCGTTCGCGCTATCGGTGGCCGTCAATTCTGCTCGCAGTTCATCCGCTGTAATGTGTCCGATGATGCACACGTGGGCACCGGTGGCAGTGATGGGATCGTTCTTGGTCAGGGTCCGCAACGTGCCGGAGTCCCACCCTTCTCGAATGGCGGCCGATAACGTATTACTCGGCCTTTGAGCGTTGCGCAGGGCAGAGGCAAATTCGGATTCAACGACCAAGAGACGCTTGTCGGTCACCCCAGTATCCACGGTTTCGGTGATGGCTTCGCCGCGGTTATTGGGCTTTGTTTCCTCACGCGCATCTCGCACGTGATACTTCAGTCCCTCGCCCGATGAGAGTCCGCTTACGTGGGGTTTCCATCTGTCAATGTCCTGAAACACGTCACGCACTCGTCCCCATGCGGTCCCCTTGCGGCCCTTGGCGGTCGCACCAACCAGCAATACATAC
>JBJXGQ010000216.1:0-9142 GCA_046160525.1 Burkholderiales bacterium | reverse complement strand
CCAAGTGGTTTTGAAGGGCATTTCGAATGGATTTCGGCTTTGATCGGTGTCGCAGCTTTCGTTGCGCTGTTTCGCTTCAAGATTGGCGTGATTCCCGTCCTCGCCGCGTGCGCGCTCGCGGGATTGGGAATTTCTCTTATAGGGGTTGGGTAATGATCCTTAGCGCGATTCTCATACAGGCAACAGCCACTGGTCGTGATAGATCCACTTTCGGCTAGGCCAGCAGTACTGCTTACGCCGAATACTCTGACGGAAACGTCGAATCTCATAGATCACATTGGCGAACCGGCGCGTGGCCATATCTATCAGACTCTGAATGCTCTCCTTTCTCTTTCGGTGTCGGAGGAGAAATATGTCCCGAGTAGGCACGCCATGTCACTTCCTGAATTGCCTCGTCTGGGGCTAGCGGACTGTGCTTTGCTAAGCCTTTGCGCGGACGAAGTCTTACTCATCACCGCCGATCTTGGTCTATTCCTCGCCGCCATCAATAGAGGGGCAAGAGCAATCAACTTTAATCACCTTCGCGAGGCACAGGCATAAAGCGGCGATACCCACGGACAGCCCGCGGGAGAACATCACCCAGTTGTAAAAGTTTCGACATAGATAGATATGCGCAAAGCGCATATCTATATCAAAACTAATTCGTTGTGAATCTATCCCCCGTTGGTACGATCCGCCCCTTATGGAGAATGGGCGGCGGTATGGACTGGCATTTCACCCTGAGCGGCTTGCTCGTGGGGACCATAGTGGGGATGACGGGGTGGGCGGCGGGTCGCTGATGACGCCACTGCTGGTCATGCTATTTGGTATCGCGCCAGCCGTGGCAATAGGGACGGACCTTCTTTTACGCTGGCTTTACCAAGGCGGGCGGCTCGATGGTGCACCACAAGCAACGAGGTGTGCAGTGGCAGATCGCTCTGTACTTGGCGCTGCTGTATCAGCGCCTTTCCACGCACCAGGTGGTGGGCACCGATATCGCCCATGCCGTGCCTTTGACCCTCGTCGCGGGCGCGGGCCACATGGTGTTGGGCACGGTGAATTATTGGTTGCTTGTTAGCTTGTTGTTGGGGTCGCTACCGGGAATATGGCTGGGCAGCCGGTAGTGCGGGATGTTGCCCGAGCGGCCAGTGCGAAATTTCCTCGCGCTGGTTCTTTTGATCATCGGCGGTAAATTAGTTTGGGTGTGAACCATGTACCAATATGACCCCATAGACCAGCGCATCGTGGACGAGCGCGTGGCGCAGTTTCGCGACCAGACCAAGCGGTTTCTGGCGGGCAAGCTGAGCGAGGACGAGTTCAAGGGCCTGCGCTTGCGCAATGGCTTGTACATGCAACGCTATGCACCCATGCTGCGCGTGGCCATTCCTTACGGATTGCTGTCCACGCAGCAGTTGCGGATGCTGGCGCATATCGCGCGCAAGTACGACCGTGGCTACGGCCATTTCAGCACGCGGCAAAACATCCAATACAACTGGCCCAAGCTGGAAGAAGTACCGGATATTCTCGCGGACTTGGCCTCCGTGCAGATGCACGCCATTCAGACCAGCGGTAATTGCGTGCGCAACATCACCTCGGACCAGTTCGCGGGCATCGCCCCGGATGAAATCGTGGATCCCCTGGTGTGGGCCGAAGTGCTGCGGCAATGGTCCACTTTCCATCCGGAGTTCAATTTCCTGCCGAGGAAGTTCAAGATCGCCATCAGCGGTTCGGACGAGGACCGCGCCGCCACCATGGTGCACGACGTGGGCGTGTATGCCCTGCGTAACGCTCAAGGCGAAACGGGATTCAAGGTAATCGTAGGGGGCGGGCTAGGTCGCACACCTATCGTGGGCCACGTGATACGCGAGTTCTTGCCCTGGCAGCATTTCTTGACCTACCTGGATGCGATTCTGCGCGTGTACAACCGCTACGGCCGGCGCGATAACCTCTACAAGGCGCGCATCAAGATTTTGGTGAAGGAGCGTACCCCCGCGAAATTCATGGAAGAAGTTGAGGACGAGTGGGTGCATCTCAAGGATGGTCCCGGCACCTTGATCAAAGAGGAGATTGACCGCATCAGCGCGCGCTTCAAGCGTCCGGAGTACCTATCGTTACACTCTCCTGACCGCGACCACGAAGCCCATCTGCGAGCGGATAAAGCTTTCCAGCGCTGGGTGGGGCGTAACGTCCACGCGCACCGGGCGGCTGGGTATCGCGCGGTGACCTTGTCTCTCAAGAAGACCGGCGTTCCGCCGGGCGACGCGACGGCGAACCAGATGGATGCCATCGCGGATCTGGCGGACCGTCACAGCTTTGGCGAAGTGCGCGTGACCCACGAGCAAAACCTGGTGTTCCCGCATGTGGAAGAACGGCGCCTCTACGACTTGTGGCAAGCCCTCAAGCCCCTGGGGCTGGCTACGCCTAACATCGGCTTGCTCACCAACATGATCGCTTGCCCGGGAGGCGATTTCTGCTCTTTGGCCAATGCAGTGTCCATCCCCGTGGCGGAGGCCATCGCGCGCCGTTTCGACGATCTGGACTACCAGCACGATATCGGAGAGCTGGATCTCAACATCTCAGGCTGCATGAATTCCTGCGGGCACCACCATGTGGGCCACATAGGCATTCTCGGTGTGGATAAGAATGGCGAGGAGTGGTACCAGATCACCATCGGCGGGCGCCAGGGCACCAAGGCCGCTATCGGTAAGGTCATCGGCCCGTCCTTTGCGCGCCAAGATGTGCCCGATGTAATTGAGCGCCTAATCCAAGCCTATCTGGAACTGCGCGAGTCCGAGGACGAGCGCTTCGTCGATGTTGTGCACCGTGCTGGTGTGGCACCTTTCAAGAGCCGGGTCTATGAGCAAGTACATTAAGAACCGCCGCTTGGCGGAAGATTGCTGGGCGCATCTCGCCGCGTCTAGTTCGGAGGTGCCCACCGGAAGCTGGATCGTGCCCTTAGCGTTCTGGCGCGCTAACAAAGAACGCTTGCTCAACCGGATTCATGAGATCGGTGTCATGCTGGAACCGGCGGACGATCCGAAGGAATTGGCCGATGTTGCGGGGCAGCTTCCGGTAATAGCCATCCGCTTTCCGAGTTTTACGGACGGCAGAGGCTATTCGAGCGCACGGCTGTTGCGTGAGCGCCATGGGTTCAAGGGAGAAATTCGCGCGGTAGGGGATGTTTGGCGCGACCAGATCTTCCTCATGGCGCGCTGCGGGTTCGATGCTTTCGAGTTGCGCGAGGACCAGGACGTGGAGGCCGTGCTGGCCGCCTTTGAGGATTTTAGTGAAGTCTATCAAGCGGCTAATGACCGCGGCCCGCTGTTCGCACGCCGCTTTGGGTGAGGAAATTTCGATGGAACTGACGAAAAAAATCGCTGATACCTTGGATCTCATTCAATCCGCGATCCGAACCCACTCTCCCGCTACGATGGCCACGGCCTTTGGCTTGGAGGGCATGGTCATACTGGACATGATCGACCGCGCGGGCTTGGAGATTGAAATCTTTACCCTGGACACGGGGCGCCTCCCCGAGGAAACCTATTCCTTCATGGATGTCGTGCGTGCCCGCTATAAGCGGCCCGTGCGCGTGTTATTTCCGCAGCCGGCCCAGGTGGAGGAGTTCGTAGAGGCCCATGGCATTAATGGTTTCTACCGGAGCGTGGATTTGCGTAAGCGCTGTTGCGAGGTGAGGAAAATCGAGCCGTTGCGCCGTGCCCTGGCCGGCAAGAAGCTTTGGATTACGGGGCTTCGCAAAGAGCAGTCTGTCACAAGGACCGATATCGAGGCGCTAGCCTACGATGAGATGAACGGGCTGATGAAGCTCAACCCGGTGGCCGATTGGGCAGAGGCGGATCTTTGGGCCTATGCCAAACAGTTCGACGTGCCTACCCATCCCTTGCATAAGCAAGGTTATCCCAGCATCGGGTGCGCTCCTTGCACTCGTGCGATCCAACCCGGTGAGGATGCCAGGGCGGGCCGCTGGTGGTGGGAGGAGCCCGAGTCCAAGGAGTGCGGCTTGCACTTCGATCCCACGGGTAAACTAGTTCGCGCTAAGGTGGTAAAAGGCGAAGGAGAGATGGTTTGACCGTGGCGGGGGATATTTGGCGAACATAGGCGAGCAGGCATGGACTCAGCTGGATGCACTGGAAGCGGAGTCCATTTTCATATTGCGCGAGGTGGCGGCCGAGTGCCGTAATGTGGCATTGTTGTTCTCGGGCGGAAAGGACTCCGCCGTGGTGCTGCGGCTGGCCGAGAAGGCGTTCTTTCCCGAGCGCATACCTTTTACCTTGCTTCACGTGGATACGGAGCACAACTTCCCGGAGGTCATCGAGTTTCGGGACAGGGTGGTCAAGGAGCGCAATTTGAACCTGGTGGTGCGCTCCGTGGGGGATTCCATCCGCAGCGGCCGGGTGCGTTTGCGCCACCCCGACGAGCCGCGCAATCCCCACCAATCCGTCACTCTTCTGGACGCCATCGCCGAATTCGAGTTCGACGCCTGCATTGGCGGCGCGCGCCGGGACGAGGAAAAGGCCCGGGCCAAGGAGCGTATGTTCTCCTTCCGCGATGAGTTCGGCCAGTGGGACCCCAAGAACCAGCGCCCGGAGATTTGGTCCATCTACAACGGCCGTGTCCACCGTGGCGAGAACGTACGCGTGTTTCCCATCTCCAACTGGACCGAGCTGGACGTGTGGCAATACATTCAGCGCGAGGACATCGCGCTGCCCAGCATCTACTTCGCGCATAAGCGCTCGGTTATCCGGCGCAAGAATTCTCTCGTGCCCGTAACCTTCATCACGCCAGCAAAGGCTGGAGAAGTCATCGAAGAACACATTGTGCGTTTTCGTACGGTGGGGGACATTACTTGCACCGCGCCGGTGGCATCCACGGCATCCAGTCTTGAGGAAATTGTGCGTGAAACGGAACTCACCACGCTCACGGAGCGGGGGGCCACCCGCTTGGACGACCAAACCACCGAAGCCGCCATGGAGCTTCGCAAGAAGGAAGGGTACTTCTAGTGCGTACTCATACGGGACTTCTGCGCTTCATCACCGCAGGCAGCGTGGACGATGGCAAGAGCACGCTCATAGGCCGCATGCTCTACGACAGCAAGAGCCTGCTCTCGGACCAAGTGAGCGCGCTGGAAGCTTCCTCGCGCAAGCGCGGAAGCCGGGAAATCGATCTCTCCCTACTCACCGATGGCCTGCTGGCCGAACGCGAACAAGGCATCACCATTGATGTGGCCTATCGCTACTTCTCCACCGCCAAGCGCAAGTTCATCATCGGCGATTCGCCAGGGCATGTGCAGTACACGCGCAACATGGTCACGGCGGCCAGCACGGCGGATGTCGCGGTGCTGCTGGTGAACGCGCGCGAAGGATTGCAACCCCAGACCCGGCGCCACGCCTTTCTCGCGCGCTGGATCGGCATTCCGCGCATCGTGCTCGCGATCAACAAAATGGATTTGGTGGACTGGGAGCGGGAACGTTTCGAGGCCATCGACGCTGAATTCCAAGCCTTTGCCGCCCCGCTGGGATTCAAAGAGGTGTTGTCCATGCCCATGTCGGCCCTGCTGGGCGACATGATCGTGGAGCGCGGCGAATCCCTCGGATGGCATTCGGGACCGGCCTTGCTGGAGTATCTGGAAAGCGTACCGGCACGGCACGACGAAGCGAGCGAATCTTTGCGTTTCCCCGTTCAGCGCGTGGTGCGCGCGCGGCGCGACAACGTGCAAAAGGGCAGTTGGTTCACCGAGGACGAGTTTCGCGGTTATCAAGGCACCGTGGCGTCCGGGCGTCTTAAAGTGGGCGATACCATCGTGTCCTTGCCTTCCGGCGCGCAGGCCAAGATCGCGGAGATCGTCACCGCGGGCGGGCAGTTGGACGAAGCCCCGGCCGATCGCGCCGTCACCGTGCGCTTGGACCGCGAGATCGACGTCTCGCGCGGCGACATGTTCGTCTCCGCCGAAGGAAAACCAAAAGTCTCCCAGGAAATCGTGGCCGACGTGTGTTGGTTCGACGCGCAGCCCATCCTCATGTCCCAGCCCTACCTTATCAAACAGGGTGTGAATACCGTGCGGGCGAAATTCGTCGGTCTGGAACATCGCATCGACGTGGAAACTCTAAAAACCATTCCAGGCCCGCATACCTTGGAGATGAACGACATCGCGCGCGTGACGCTCAAGACCCTCAAGCCCATCGCCTTCGATTTGTACGAGGAAAACCGCGTGACGGGTGCCTTCGTGGTGATCGACGAGCGTACCAATCACACAGTGGGTGCCGGCACCATTCGCTAGTGCCGGGAACCGTCTATCTAGTGGGAGCGGGGCCCGGAGCCGCGGATTTACTGACTCTACGCGCAGCGCGGCTACTCGCTAAGGCCGACATCGTGTTCTACGATGCCTTGGTGGAAAACGCTATGCTCGATCTCTGCCCGCAAGCGCTCAAGGTATCCGTGGGCAAACGTTGCGGCGAGCGCTCCACCGCCCAGCGGTTCATCAACCGGCAACTCATTGACGCAGCTCAAACCCATGCTTGCGTGGTGCGCCTAAAAGGCGGCGACCCCATGCTCTTCGGCCGCGCGCGCGAGGAAATCGGCGCGCTCACCGCTGAAAATATTCAAGTTGAAGTCATACCAGGCGTGAGCGCGGCCTTCGGCGCCAGCGCCGATTTGATGCAATCCCTCACCCAGCGTGGCGTGAGCCGCAGCGTTTTGTTCGTGACTCCGCGTGTAGGTCACGGAGAAACCGAGCATCCATGGGCCAAGAGCGCGGCGGCCGCCGATACCGTAGTGCTCTACATGGCGGGCCAGCAAGCAGGCGCCATTGCGCAAGCCTTGATGGCGGCGGGGCTTCCCAGCTCGCACCCCGCGGTCATGATCGAAAACGCGACCTTGCCAGGAAAACGCATCATCCCGGCGCGCTTGTGCGATTTGGCGAACGCCGCGAAGCAACTCCAAGGCGGTCCGGCGCTGCTCTTTATCGGAGCGGTCTATGAAGAGTGGGTGGCGCGGGAGGAGTAGGGAGTGGGATGTAATCCTCGCCGTGCTGGCGAGCCTCTTCCCTTCTTCTGCGAACGCCGGCATCAACTACCTCCGGCCGCCTCGGTTGGTCGAACCACTGGCAGCATGATCACGCTAGACACGGACGCCGCAAGCCACGGCTCGTTCATCGATTCCAACATCGTCGATTTTTCCCGATCAGCATGAACGCAATGGGCGTTTGCCGCCCGGCGCTGGCCATCAGATGCCGCAACCCTGCATGTTCGATCTCCCCGCTATACTAACCATCCCATGCGCATAATCAGCTTCATCGCCTACGCGGCGATCTTCTTCGGAATTGCCGGAATTTTTGCCGGTGACCACTTTGGCATGGCCAAGGCGTTGCACCTGAGTATCTTTCTCATCGGTGCCGGCCTCGCTTTGGGCGGTCTTGCAGCGCTTGCTACACGCCGCATGAGCATGAGATTTTCCTCCGACCCCGCACCGAGCTACGATGGATTTCCGGCGCTGGTTTGGGGTTTGATGTTATTCGCCATAGGCACGGCGGTCATCGGTTACGCCTATGCGCTGAACTCGCATTCCTGGGGGCGCGTGGCGGCGGTGCTTCTGCGTTATCCGGGTGCTATGGTGGCCGTTGCGGGCCTGTTTCTCATGGGCCTATCCGTCTTGCTGTTTGTGCATGACGGAAGCAACCGGCCCTGGTGGAATACGCTGTTATTTCGCGTGCCGCGTATCCTGATCGCGCTTGTCGTGCTGGTGTGCGGCGTTGTGGTGGCGGCAGGGGGTGCGTGGTACACCGCCGACGCCAAGGGATTTGCGAAGTTCGAGCGCCGGGTTTCCGAGCGTTTGGAGCTTGCGTTGAAAGATACCCCGGCACTGGAGCCCATGAAGCGCGCAAGGCGCGTGATTGCGGCCCGGTTTGCGGGCTAACTCCAACGCTAAGCCACCTCTGGCGTTGAGATTCGAAAAGGCTCCGCCGTGGAATGGGAATGGGTCTGGGTCCAGGTGAATTCTCAGCGAACGAAGGCAGAAAAGGCTATTAACGCAAAGACGCAAAGGAAGCAAAGAACCCCAAACGAGTCTTTCTTTGCGTCCTTTGCGTCCTTTGCGTCTTTGCGTTAAGGATGTTTGAATGTTGTGTTTCGTAGTTCGCCCCCTACAGGGGGGCTTCCTCATACCACCCGCTGCGGGTGATCCTTGATTTGAATCTTTGTGCGAACATAACGCTTGTCCCGCCACTTATTGATCTTTTCGTAATGCAAGACACATTCTTCCCTCACCCTCACCCTTCTCCCAGAGGGAGAAGGGTGAGGGTGAGGGAAACGAGCTTGAAGGAAAGTACCGTCATGTTTTTTGGAATACTCAATAAATAGGAGCCCCCATGCGTATCTACGACAGCGTGACCGATCTTGTCGGTAATACTCCCCTCGTTCGCATCCACCGCATCAGCGCCGGATGCAAGGCGGAGATTCTCGCCAAGCTGGAGTTCTACAACCCAGCCCATAGCGTCAAGGACCGTATCGGCGTGGCCATGATCGACGCGGCAGAGAAGGCAGGCGACGTTAAACCGGGCACGGTACTGGTGGAACCCACCAGCGGCAATACGGGGATCGCGCTGGCTTTTGTCTGCGCCGCGCGAGGGTACAAACTGATCTTGACCATGCCCGAAACCATGAGCAAGGAGCGCCGCGCGGTGCTACGCGCTTACGGGGCGGAAGTCGTTCTCACACCAGGTCCGGACGGGATTACCGGGGCCATCAGACGGGCTGAGGAAATCGTGGCCTCGGACCCGAAGAAGTACTACATGCCGCAGCAGTTCAATAACCCCGCCAACCCCGCGATTCACCGCGCGACCACGGCGGAGGAAATCTGGCGCGACACGGATGGCCAAGCCGACATTCTCGTCGCGGGTATCGGAACCGGTGGGACGATTACTGGAGTAGGGGAGGCCCTCAAGGCCCGCAAGCCCTCCTTCAAGTGCGTGGCGGTGGAGCCCGATGCCTCACCGGTGCTTTCCGGTGGCCAGAAAGGGCCCCATCCCATCCAGGGAATCGGCGCGGGTTTTAGTCCGCAGATTCTCAATACCAAGATTTACGACGAAGTGGTGCGCGTGAAGAACGACGACGCCATGGACATTGCCCGGCGCATGGCGAAGGAGGAGGGG
>JBJXGQ010000215.1:0-4748 GCA_046160525.1 Burkholderiales bacterium | reverse complement strand
TTCTTGCGGCAGACGCAGGCTTAGGTACCATGCTCGCGAAACTCGATCCCCTGCCCATCCCCGGCATCGTGCTGGGGAGTTACCCCGAACGCGGAAAACCGGAAACCTCCCCCGGTTGGTGGAACCTTCCCCGGGCCCTTATACCCTCGCGTAGCGGGGCCGCGCGTGCCTTTGCCCGCGAAACGCTGGCTCGCCAAGATTTGCTGAAGCCGCTAGCGGAGGAATCCTTCGTGCGCACGGCGAGCGTCACCCGCAAGCTCCTGGCGAGCGAGGGATTCGCCAAGGGCTTGCTGGCCCAGAGCGCGGCTTGCGTGTGCGAAGCCGCGCGCCGCGCTCTGGGAAAGACTCCCTACGAAACCCAGATCGTCGCGGCGAAAGTCATGCTGGATGGCAAGCTCGCCGAGATGGCCACAGGCGAGGGCAAGACCCTCGCAAGCGCCATCGCCACGGCCACAGCCGCCATGGCGGGCATTCCGGTTCATTGCATCACAGCCAACGATTACCTGGTAACGCGTGACACCCTTCTCATGGGCCCGCTCTACGAGAGGTTAGGGCTCACGGTGGGTTGCGTGATACAAGGCCAGGAGCCGCCCGCGCGCCGCGCCGCCTACGCATGTGACGTTACCTACTGTACTGCCAAGGAATTGGTATTCGACTACCTCAAGGACAGTATGCAATTGGGCCGCTCGAAACACGACTTGCTCAACCGCGTGCGCAGCATAAGCCCGCAAGAGACGGGATGGCAAGAACCCCTGCTGCGCGGGCTATGCATGGCCATCGTGGACGAGGCCGACAGCGTATTGCTCGACGAGGCCGCAACACCCCTCATCTTGGCGCGTACACGGCAGGATGAGGGCGAATCCAAGAATCTGCCGCACGCGTTGCGCATGGCCAAGAATCTTCGCCCAGGTGAGCATTTCACCCTTTCTGGCCAGCAAGCGGAGCTAAGCGATCTTGGAAAAGAGGCGACCGGCAAGCTGGCAGGCGTGTGGCCTGACTCGCGCCAGCGCGAGGAGGTCATCTGCCAGGCCTTGGCCGCGCTGTATCTCTACCAACGCGACCATGACTATGTCCTGCGCGCGGGTAAGGTGTGCATCGTCGACCAAACCACGGGGCGCTTGGCCCAGGGCCGCGTCTGGGCGCGGAGCTTGCACCAGCTCATGGAAATCAAGGAAGGTTGCAACATCACCGGGACGCAAGACACTTTGGCACAAATCACTTTTCAACGTTTTTTTCCTCGCTATTGGTGCTTGGCCGGTACCAGCGGGACCTTGAGCGAAGCGCGCGCGGAGCTCATGACCAGCTATGGGCTGGGCGTTCGGCGCGTGCCGCTGCGCCGTCCCAGCCAGCGGCGGGACTTCGGAATGCGCGTATTCGCCAGCCGCGCGGAGAAGTGGCGGCAAGTGATCCGCGAAGTCAAGCGGGTGCATGGCCTTGGCCGCCCCATCCTCATCGGTACGCACAGCGTGGCTGACGCGGAGCACTTGAGCAAGATGCTCGCGCAGGCAGGACTCGTCCATCAAACACTCAATGCCCTACAGGATGACGCGGAGGCGCAAATCATCGCGCGCGCCGGCGAGGCGGGCGCAATCACCGTAGCCACGAACATGGCTGGACGCGGAACCGACATCGCCCTAGGAGACGGCGTAGCCGCAATGGGAGGGCTGCATGTCATCTCCTGCCAGTTGAATCCGGAGGCGCGTATCGACCGCCAGCTTCACGGCCGGGCGGGACGGCAAGGCGACCCGGGAACCGTGCGAACCATCCTGTGCCTGGAAGAGCCCCTCATCAAGCGCTGGATTCACCCAAGGGTGGTCCGGTGCGTGGCTTGTCTGCCGGGCCGGGATGGAGAGATGTCTGGTTGGATCGCTAGCTCAATAATCGCGTTAGCGCAGTGGCTTGAGGAAGTATCGCGCCGTGCCCAACGCCGCAACCTCATGCGCCGTGATGCGTTCAATGAGCGCCGGCTGTCCATCAGCGGATCGAAAGAATAAGGCATCATGTTCTCACGCAAATTTCTTTCTATCGCACTACTGATTGCCTGCGCCTCGGGAATTCCCGAGGGGCGCGCACAGACCCTGGGCTGCTTGATCGAACCCTCGAAAGTAGCCGACGTGGGGAGCGAGGTCATCGGCATTCTGGAGAAGTTGCTGGTGGAGCGCGGCGACATGGTGACCAAGGGCCAGCCCACCGCCGAGCTGGATGCCAAGGTGGAACGAGCCGCCTTGTCGGCCGCGCGAGCGCGCGCCAAGGCCATGTCGGAATTGAAGGCCGCGCACTCGAACCATCAATTCGCCAAACGCAAAAAAGACCGCACGGAAGATTTGTTCAATAAGAAATTCGTTTCCGAACAGACCAACGACCAGGCCGCCACCGAATCTCAAATCGCGGAGCTGCGTTACAAGCAGGCCAAGGAGCAGCAAGACGTCGCGGAGCGCGAACTCGAACTCGCGCAAGCCCAACTTGCCCGCCGCACCATCAGGAGTCCCATCACCGGAGTGGTGATCGAGCGTTTTCTTTCCGCTGGCGAGCGCGTGGAGCAAAAACCCTTGATGCGCATCGCCGCCATCGACCCGTTGTACGTTGAGGTGTTCGTCTCCGCTTCGCACTACAACAGCATTCAAGTGGGCGGTAACGCGATCGTGCGGCCGGAGATTGCCGGATTCGAGGACCGCAGCGGTAAGGTCATTCTGGTGGACCGCGTGATCGACCCCGCCAGCAACACCTTCCGCGTGCGCATCGAGTTAGCCAATCCCAACGGCGCGCTGCCCCCAGGCGTGCGCTGCAAGGCGGATTTCACCGGGAAGGGATTTGACTCCCCTTCCACGGACAACAGCCGTGCGGGCCAAGTGGCAAGGAAGAAATAGCCATGGACACCTTGGGCGAAGGAAACCTCGAAAAGTCAGGCACGTTTCGCCGCGCCAGCGGCGAGGAAATCACTGGGCCTCACAAGGTGCATGCGCCGGCTGCCAGCGAGGCGGAGGGTTCCGGCGATGCCACTCTGATGGTGGTGAACGACGATCCCGCGGTGGTCAGGCTTCTTACAGCCTTGTTGGCGGATGCAGGGTATAGGAATCTTGTCACCACTAGCGAGCCTGCGCGAACCGTGGATCTCATGCGCGAGCACCGTCCCGATCTTGTTCTATTAGACTCCCGGCTGCCCGGTACGGGCGGCCTGGAAATCCTGGCTCAAGCACAACGGCATCCAGAGTTGCGCCACATTCCGGTCATCATGCTGACTACCGAGGCGGATCCGAAGCAGCGCATGAAGGCCTTGGAGTTGGGGGCCCTGGACATGCTTACCAAGCCCGTGGAATTTAGCGAGTTGCGCCTGCGTGTGCGCAATACCTTGGCCTCTGGCAGGAAGCGGGGCTCCGCGAGCAATAACGACGGCTTGACCGGGTTGTTGGGCCGCCAAGCCCTGCGTGACAAGCTGGGCACGATATTGGGCGATTGCGAGCGCGCTGGGGAGCACTGTGTTCTGTTGCACGCTGACATGGACCGCTTCAAGCGCATTAACGAAACCTTTGGTTACGTCGCGGGCGACCGAATCTTGCAAGAGGCCGCAAGTCTGTTGCGGCAAGCCGTCAACGATACGGAAATAGCGCCGCGCGGACGGGGGAAGGTACGGGATTGTTTGGTGGCGCGGGTTGCGGGGAATGGCTTCGCGGTAGTGCTAGCGCACCTCGATCCTGGAGTTGCCTTGCAGACGGCGGCGCAACTGGCCCAGAAAATCCACGAGACTTTCTCCAGGCCCATGCAGATCGATGGCCAGGATACCTACGTGACGGTGAGCACGGGGATCGCGATGTTTCCCAACGATGGCGCCCACGCGGATCAATTGCTCGGACGCGCGGAAACCGCGATGTACGAAGCCAAGCGCAGTGGCCGTAACGGCTATGAGTTTTTCTCTGGAGACCTGAACCCGGCTGCCCCAGCGAAGGTGCAGTTGGAGAACGATCTGCGGCGCGCCCTGGAGCGCAATGAATTTTTCCTCAACTACCAGCCACGAATCGACATCGCATCCAACCGAATCGTTGGCGTAGAGGCGCTGATACGCTGGCGCCACCCAGTGCAAGGATTGATTTCGCCCGTCCAATTCATTCCCCTGGCCGAGGAAATGGGTTTGATCACCGAGATTGGGCGCTGGGTAATGCTAGAGGCCTGCGTACAGAACAAGGCGTGGACGGACGAGGGCTTGCCGCCCATCGAAGTGTCGGTGAACGTATCGGGAGCGCAGCTTAGAAACCAATTGATTTGGCGCGACGTCAACGAAGTTCTAAAAACCACGCGGCTTAACCCTGGCCAGCTCGTCCTCGAGTTGACCGAAAGCATGCTGATGGAAGACGCCGAGGACAATGTGCGCATGCTGCACGAGCTTGCGCAAGGCGGCATAAAGATATCCATCGACGATTTCGGCACGGGCTACTCCTCCCTTTCCTACCTGGGCCAGTTTCCATTGAACGAGCTAAAGATCGACCGCTCCTTCGTACAGCGAATAGACAAGGACGGCGGGCCCATCATCAGCGCCATCATCGCCATGGGGCACGCGCTCGGCATGCAAGTCATCGCCGAAGGCGTGAAATCCGAGGAACAACTGAAGTGGCTCAAAGCGCGCCACTGCGACCAATACCAAGGTTACTTCTTCAGCCGCCCGCTGCCTCCGTCGCAGCTCGCTGAACTGCTGCGCGCCAATGCGGCCAAACCGGTCAAGGTCCGTCCCAAGGTGTCCCCATGAAGCCCAGCCA
>JBJXGQ010000214.1:0-7536 GCA_046160525.1 Burkholderiales bacterium | reverse complement strand
TTGGGGCTTGATGATCCAGTCCTGGATCTCTCGCAAATCGGTGGGGTGGTAAGGCGTTCCGTCTGGCTTCTTTGCCCCTTGCCCGGCCTGTACGGTCCACATGAAAATTTCACCCAAGCCGGTGGAGATCGGTCCCATGGCCGGCTCAACCCCCACCGGGAGTTTGCTCTTGGCTTCCTGGATGCGCTCGTTCACCAACTGGCGTGCGAAATAGATATCGGTGCTGTCCTTGAACACCACCGTCACTTGCGAGAGCCCATAACGCGAAATGGAGCGCGTGTAATCCAGGCCGGGGAGTCCCGCCATCACGGTTTCGAGGGGAAAGGTCACGCGCTGCTCCACCTCCAAGGGCGAGTAGCCGGAGGCCTGAGTATTGACCTGTACTTGCACGTTGGTGATGTCCGGAACAGCGTCGATGGGCAGCTTTTGATAGCTGTAGATTCCCAGCGCCGCCATTGCCAGCACCGCCAACAGCACGAACCAGCGCTGGTGGATCGAAAACCGCAACACGTGGTCGAACATGTTCTACCTCTAGTGGTCGTGAGTCGCGCCGGATTTCCCTAGATCGGCCTTGATGGCGAAGCTGTTACCCCCCGCGTACTTCTCTCCAGCGGACAACCCCTTGAGCACCTCCACCATCTTGCCGTCGCTGCGCCCCAGTTCGAGCGGGCGCGCTTCGAAGTAATCGCCGTAGCGCCCGAACACGACCTGCCAGTCGCGCACGGTTTGAATGGCCTCCACCGCTACGGCGACCGGTACCCTCGCTTCTTCGGCCATTAACTCCACGTCGGCGAACATGCCGGGCCGCCACTGCCCTTTTGCATTGTCGAGGGTGAGGCGAGCCTTGGCCGTGCGCGTTTGCTCGCCCACGAGGGCACCGATATGAGAGACCCTACCCAACCCCTGCGCCTCGAACGCCGCCGCCTTGATCGCCGCAGTCTGCCCAATCTCGATAACCCCCAGATCCTTCGGATAGACCGTGATCTCCACCCATACGGCGGACAAGTCCGCCAGGGTGAAAATGCCGGCGTCCTCCTTGAGGGTCTGACCCATCGCCACCGTGGCATTGACGATCACGCCGGAGATCGGGGCGCGGATTTCGAAACGGCTCAAGCTACTGCCCTGGCTTTGCTCATCAGGGCGCACACCCAGGCCGCGCAGCTTCTCGGACGCCACGTCGTAGGTGATCTCGGCTTCGTTTAAAGCTTGAAGGGCGGCAAGATGGTCCTGCTCGGCCGAGATCTTCTCTTCCCATAATTTCTTTTCTCTCGCCGCCGTCGTGCGTGCCAAGAGCAGTCTTTTACGGGCCGCCATGAATTCGCTGCGAAGTTCCGCCAGAGCCTGGCTTTCGATCACAGCTAATACGCCGCCCTTTCTCACCTGTTGCCCAAGCGCTCCCCTCACCGCGATGACCGTGCCCGGTAAACGCGGTACCACCAATACCATCCGCTCTTCGTTGAACTTGATCTCGCCTTGCAGCTTGAGCGCGGTCTTGATGGTGGCTGGACCGGCCGTGAGAATTTCGACCCCCGTGCTTTTGAGCACCGCGTCGGGCATTTCCACTCGCGCCTCGGCTTGACTGTAGCTCCAGCGAAAGTTCTTGCCGCCGCGTTCGGCGGCGATGGCGACATCGAAAGAGTGCGGCTCCTCCACGACTTGATCGCCCAGCAGGTAAGCCCCTTCGGGCGACAATTTGAACGCCTGCGGCGCTGCCCCGAGCCGTGAAAGCGTGAGCGAGACGCGTGCACTCGCGGGCGAGACAGGCCTGCCATTCTCATAAAGATAGAGCCGAAACTGCGGCGGCACGCCTTGTTCGAAGATGGTGACTTCCACGCCGAAGCCATCGGAAGTAAAGAGCTTGCCTCCATTGGGACCCTTGGTGGGCCCCTGCTGCGCACCGGCTTTCATTGCGGAGTCTTTCGCGTCCACCGGTTCATGTTCGCTGCTGGAATTCACAGCGCCGTCTTGAGTCAGAATCAGCCCGCCTATCACGACGCCTACGGTGAGCAAAACCAGTATGGAAACCGCTTGCTTGCGTTTCAACATGGGGGCCTCATTGTTTGTTGCCATCGGGCTTGGCCGGTGCGTTCGAACCGGTCTCGATGGGCCCAGCGACCAGGCGTTCGATCTCATTGACCAACTGCTGGTAGTTCACCAGCGCTTTCAAATATAGGATTCGGTTCTGGAAGAGCGTGCGCTGTGCATCGAGCACTTCCAGGAAACCGAATTTGCCCAACTCATAGCCTCGGTTCGATACGTCAAAGGCGCTTCTCGCGGCAGGCAGCACTTCGTCACGCAATATCTTGATCTCGTAGCCGGACGCCAGTAAGGCCTCATAGGTCCGCGCAAGCTCCGATTGAAGCGCCAGGTTCGTGGCTGCATGTTCATCCACCGCCTTGTCCACACGTCTGTAGGCTTCCCGGAGATTGCCTTGATTGCGATCGAACAAAGGCAGCGGGACAGACAAGCTCAATAGAGCGGTGTTATCCCCGAACTGCGAGTAACGTCTGACACCGGCACTGAGCGTCAAGTCGGGAATGCGCCGGGCTTTCTCGAAATCCAATACCGCCTTGCGCTGCTCCACACGGCGCCGGTCCCGAAGCGCTACTGGATTCACGCTCGCACGCTGTGCGAGCGTGTCGAAGCTTGGCAGCGCTACAAAGGACGCGAGATCGCCTTGCGCGCGTGCAAACCGTGGAGCAGGATTCCCCCAAAGCAGGGTCAGTTGTTTACGGGCGTCCGCCAGTTCACGCTGTGCCTGCTGCAACTCGATACGGGCGCTCGACAGCACGAGCCCCGCCTTGGTTTCTTCAATCGGGGGCACTTTGCCTGCTTGAACCCGCTTGGCAACCGCGCTGGCCACGCTCTGCGCCAGTTGCACGCTCTCTTCCGCGAGGACTGTGCGATCCTGTCCCGCGACCACATTGGTGAAGGCGTTCGCAGCGCGCGCGGTGAGTTCCAGGCGTTTGGCTTCATAGTCTTGGTAGGCGGCATTGCGCGCAAGCGCAGCCGCGGCCATGCGGGCGGAGCGCTTCCCGCCGAGTTCGATTAATTGGCTAAGCCGAATCGTCGTCGATCGTTGCGCCGCGCCGTTGGGTTCGCCTCCGATATCCTCAGTATCCAGCGCCAGCTCGGGATTGCGCAACAATCCCGACTGGATCTCGGCTCCTTCCAATGCCCCCATTTCCTGGGCGTAGGAGGACAACTCTGGATTGTGCTTGAGCGTTAGCCGCATCGCCTCTCGCGCACTCAGATCGGAGCTTTCTTCGCGTTCGAGCGCCGGGGCATGGGCATTCGTTTGAACGGTAGGCGGACTTGCTGAAACGCGCTCGGCCATCGCCGGCAGCGCCGCAGCCAGGCCCAGGAGTGCGGTTGCGGCCCATGCCGCCGATCTTGGCACGAGAGACAAAAAACTGAAAATCATGGAAATCCTTCGCAAAGGTTGCTCACGGCGGCGGGCGCCATGTGGAAAGCCCAACGCAACGTCATGGGATGAGCGAACAACCCTGAATCCTCAGGGCCGCGCTGGGGGCAGAGCTAACTGGCGAAGGTGTTGCGGGGTGGGCGAAGCGGGGAGTAAGGGAGGGACTCGGAAATAAAAACGGGTACAAGAGCGGTCAAGACCTGTGCGCCGGCGAAGAACTTTGCCAGCGTGTACTCGCTTAGAAAGACGCTCTGCGCACAACCAGCCGCATGCAAAGACAGATGGGTGTCAGCATCCGGATCACTGTCACCGTCGCTGGGAACGCGATGCTCGCCCAAGTGGGAAGCGGGATCGAGCGAAAGCACCATGCGCTCGTGATCGAGATCGTGCGCCATCGCCGCGCGCGTTGCCATCCAGCCAAACCCATTCGCTACGAGAGCGATGATTAGCGCATAGATAATGGATCGTTTTCGGGACACCGTCATGGTTGCTAATTTAGCATGATTCTTCGCCCTTCCGAGAACTTGCCGGACTGAAACTTGCCGAAGTCCGCAGGCAGTGAAACAGCAGACATCCATTTGCATCCTCGTATCAATCGAATAAAAGGCCACGAGCATGAGCAGCAAACCTAGAAGAGACGTTGAAAAGACCTACCCCTTACCGGAATTCATCGAGAAATTGCGCCGCCTGGCCGATGCTTTGGAACGAGGCGAACGTTTTGAAATCCAGATCGCCGGCGAAAAAATCTCGGTACCCGTCCGGGCAATCTGCAATATCGAGCACGAACGCGATGGCGATGGGGAGGAAATCGAGTTTCAGATCAAATGGCCGAACGCGAAGTAGATCCATCCGGCACTCATCAGACCTTGCGAAATAGATTGGCTCCGTACGTCATGGTCTCCTCAAAAGCACGCGTTTCTTGGAAATTAACATGAATCATGCACAACAGAAATCCATCCTCACGATCGCCCTGTACGCCGCCTTCGCCGACGGCGCCAAGGAGGACCGTGAGCGCGAACAGATTCGCCAGATAGCCGAGTCGCTCGCCAACGAAAGTGGTGCGCCCGACCTCGCCCGCCTCTACCAGGATGTGTTGCTCAAACGGGTGAGCCTGGAGGCAGCCGCAGCCGGCCTGATTGACGCGGGCGAACGCCAGCTTGCCTATGAAATGGCGGTGTGCGTGTGTGACGCCGATGGGCGCCAAAGCGCGGACGAACAACGGTTTCTGAGCACTCTAAAAGCCCTTCTGAAGCTCGACGCCGGGACGGCCGCCGCCTTCGAGCGCGAAGCTGACGCGATCGTCGATCTGACCGAGTCCATCGCCCCCGTCGCGGCCACCGGCTCCGTTCCTGCCGCGCTGGGCCCGGTGGTGGCGGCTCAATCCAACGTGTCCGAAGCGGAACTCGACAAGTCCATCCTCAACTATGCATTGATGAACGGTGCGCTGGAACTACTGCCACAGTCTTGGGCGTCGATGGCCATCATCCCGCTGCAGATAAAATTGGTTTATGGCATTGGCAAGGCCCACGGCGTGCCGCTCGATCAGGGTCACATCAAGGAATTCATTGCGGCCGCCGGGGTGGGCCTCACGTCCCAATACCTCGAACAGTTCGGGCGCAAGCTGCTGGGTGGTTTGCTCGGAAAAGCGGCGGGCAAGGCCCTCGGCAAGGTGGGCAGCGGGGCCACCGGCATGGCCTTCTCCTTCGCCACCACCTACGCACTGGGGCAGCTCGCCAAGCGCTACTACGCAGGCGGACGCGTGATGAATACGCAAGTGCTGCGCGACACCTTTCAAAACCTGCTCGGCCCTGCCAAACAATTGCAAACGCAATACTTGCCACAGATCCAGCAGCAGGCGGGTACGCTTGATATGGGTCGCGTCATGGCCATGGTACGCGGTGCGTGATTCGGGAGCAGTTGACAAACTGTTCCCGCGAAGAGTTCGCGCCCGTCCGTCGCGGGTGATTACCGGACATCGTGTGGCTCGTAAGCGCGGCAAGGCCCCAGTATCGTCGCGATGACGATCGCGTTCTGCACCTCCCGCCGGGTTCCCATAAGCGATCTCCTGGAATAACGACGTCTCGTAAGCCGAGAGGAAGCGCCCTGAGCCTCGGGTCGGCCGGCGGACGCGTGCGATACCGAAGAAGCCGCCAGGGTTTCCTTCACCTCCTCGGGAATTTGCCCAAGAGGCTCATCCTGTGCGGATTCTTGCTGCGCTTGTGGCCTCAATCGCTTCATCACGTATTGGAACACTACGATGCCGGCAACGACCAGGACATAAATCAGTTCTGCGGGGAAACCGTTCATGGTGGTGTGCTCTACTTCCTTGGAGTGGCAGGGGGTTCATCTCCGGTGCTGGCGATCTCTTCGCGCATGACCGTATCCGCCTGCAAGTTCTTCATCCGGTAATAGTCCATGATGCCCATGTTGCCTTGGCGGAAGGCCTCGGCCATGGCTCTTGGCACTTCGGCCTCGGCCTCCACGACCCGCGCTCGCATCTCTTGCTCCAGCGCGACGGCCATGGCGCGGCGCTCCTCGGCTTTTGCCTGGGCAATCTGCTTGTCGGCGTTGGCCTGGTCGATCTGCAACTTAGCGCCGATATTTTCACCCACGGTCACATCCGCGACGTCGATCGACAGTATCTCGTAGGCCGTTCCCGCGTCCAGGCCCTTGGAGAGGACATGCTTGGAGATGTGATCCGGACTCTCCAGCACGCTTTTGTGGCTCGCGGAGGAACCGATGGTGCTCACCATGCCTTCGCCTACGCGCGCGATGATCGTCTCCTCGCCGGCGCCCCCCACCAGCCGGTCGATGTTGGTGCGGACCGTGACCAGACAAACGGCAATGAGCTGGATACCGTCCTTGGCGACCGCCGCGATTTTCGGCGTCTGGATCACCTTGGGGAGCACCGACATCTGTACCGCCTCCAGCACATTGCGTCCGGCCAGATCGATGGCCGCAGCGCGCTTGAAAGGCAAGGGAATGTTGGCCTTGTCGGCCGAAATCATGGCGTTGACGACCCGTTCGACGTTGCCGCCCGCAAGAAAGTGGGCTTCCAGGTCGTTGATGGAAATGTCGATGCCGGCCTTCACCGCGCTGATCCGCGCCGTGACCACGGTGGAGGGGGGAACGCGGCGCAGCCGCATGCCGATCAGGGTGAACATTCCCACGTAAGCGCCGGAAGCCCACGCCGCGATCCATAGTGGAATGGGCACCAGATACAACACAAGTGCCAGCCCGGCCACCAGTACGAGCAAGCCCAAGCCGCCTGTCTGGCCCATCAAGATTTCGTTCATTTGTTGTTCCTTTTAGTCATGATGTGCGGGACTCGCACGGATAGGAAATTCAACGGCTCGAGGCGAAGTATGACAGGAGTTGGGTGTGTCAAAGCGCCCACCAGCACCTATTTCCTGATCTGTCGAACCACTTGAACGGCGGGCACGCGCAAAGCTGGCCACAGCGTTCCTGATCCAGCATTGCGCGAAGATCATGGACCCGAACGTCGGCTTCGGCATCGCCACCTACGGCATCGTCGAAGGCTCGAAAACGGCGCCTGATCCGATTCAGTTCTAGCAACACGCGGGCTGGCGCGCAGGAATCGATGCGTCGCGCAGGGGCGCGCGCCCGGCCCGCCTCAGCCAGTCGTCGCGATCTTGCGCAGCGCCTGCTCGAACACCTCGGCCGGCTGTCCGCCGGAGATCAGGTGGCGCCCGTTGATGATCACGGCCGGCACCGTGTGGATACCGTGGTCGAGGAAATACTTCTCTCGTTCCCGCACTTCATCCGCGTATTCGTTCGAGGCCAGGATCGCGCGCGCACGCGCGGCGTCCAGGCCCGCCTCCCCGGCGACGCGCGCCAACACCTCGTGCGAGGCGGGGCTCTGGCCATCGCTGAAGTAGGCGGTGAACAGCGCCTCCTTCAGTGCCTTCTGTTTGCCGAGGTCGACCTCCTCGGCCCAGTGCAGCAGGCGGTGCGCGTCGAACGTGTTGTAGATGCGCGCACGGCCGCCGCCGGCCGCAGAGGCCATGATGAAAGCGAAGCCGAGCTGCGCGCCGCGGGCGCGGATGTTGTCGCGATTGGCATCGGCCTGCGCCGCCGTGATGCCATACTTT
>JBJXGQ010000213.1:0-8950 GCA_046160525.1 Burkholderiales bacterium | reverse complement strand
GAAAACATCGCCAAGATGGGCGCGGGAATCCCCCTCCAGGATGAGGACCGCTGGCCCTGGCTGGACCGACTGAACGGCCTGCTGAAGGAAAGCGCTTCCCAGGGCGAAAGCTGCGTGCTGGCTTGTTCCGCCTTGAAGCAGCGCTACCGGGACCGCATCGCCCAAGGAATCCCCAGCCTGCGCTGGGTATTCCTCAAGGGGAGTTTCGAGCTTATAGAGGCGCGGCTCAAGACGCGCAAAGGGCACTACATGAAGGCCGGGTTATTGGAATCTCAGTTCGCGGCTTTGGAGGAACCTGCGGATGCCATCACCCTGGACATCGATCATCCGCCCGCCGAGATCGTGGCGCAATTGAGCACGGCGCTTCCAGTCCGATAAGCTGAAGTTTTTCTCCAGGAGCCGAGTGGGTCCTATTCCTCCTCCTCGGAATCATCTCCCTTCTTGGCTATGAGGGGAGGTACCACGGCGATGTTTCCCGCCGCCATGTAATCGTTCATCTCCTTCCATCCGGCGTAAACCTCGGCGCGCGATTGGCCGGGATTAAGGGTAAAGCAATCCTCCAACGCCCTGCCCGAGTGGCGGCAAGAGGCTCCCACCGCCTTGGCGTCGGCTGCCGCGTGCTCGGCTTGCTTGCCTGGATTGGGAAGCCCTAGGGCATCGCAGCCCGCGATCAAGACGGTAAGGAGTGCGCACGAATACAAGGCGGAGCGAAAAGGCGGCATGCCCGTGTTATCGGAGCCACGGTGAACGGCTTTAGCCTATGCAGGCCGCGATATTCGGGGTAAGCTGGCCACCAACTGAGTGTGCGTGAAGGACGGGTTTACCATGATCCATCAGCCGAGGCAGCTTCTTGGAACCATAGTAGGGCTCACATTAGCCGCCGCCTGCCAAGCCGAGTGTGCGCCTCCCCAGTTGATCGCCCCGGTCGCGGTGACGATTACTGACGCCCGCACCCGGTTCGAATGGAACCCTGTGCCTGGAGCAACCGGTTATCAGTTATGGATAGAAAGCCGGGTTCCAGAAGGCCGAGTCCTCGCGACCCAAAATTTGCGGACTGCTGCAACATACTGGATTGCTCCAGATTCGCTCACTGAAAACAACGCCGTCTTAAAGATAAGAATCGGCGCTTTGTGTGGCAAGGAGACATCCAGAATTGCTGGTCCTTTTCGCGTTTTCATCGATCTTACTCTGGAATGTGTTATCCATTCCCCACTTACGATGAGGACCAATGCAGGCGTAAGGCAGATTCAATGGAGTGCGCTCAAGCAGGCCCGAGAATACGGGATCGAAATCTGGTCGGCAATGGATGCTAGTCTTTTAAGCACGACCAACGTGTACGGCACCAGCGTAAATCTGGAAGCCCTTCCAAAGGGCATCTGGATTGTTGGTGTCAAACCTCGCTGCGGAGCAATCTTGGGATCCGCGAAACACCTGACAGTTGCTTCTCCCTAATTATTGAGCTTAACCAATCAGGCGCCGCGAATTAGCGATCACCTTTAAGTTTTTCCACAACCCGTTTCCCAACCAACCGGCCCAATGCCAGCCCCGCTTCATTATCGAAGCGGAAGTGAATTCCGCCATACAACCGCGATATGGCGGCTTCGGTCGCCCAGGCATCCACGCGCCGCTTCTCGCTGGGAAAGAACAATTTGAGAATTTCAGCCGCGGCACCGGATACCGCGGCGTGACCGGAGACGTAACTCGGGTGCGTGGGAGTCACCAAGTAGGACTGGAATTCTGGATCGAGCTGCTCGCGGATGATCGTGATCGGGCGCGCTGTCCACCAGGTGTATTTGGCTTGCCAGCAGGATATGGCGGCGTCCATCATCGCCACATTCAGCGCGGCATAGACTACGACACGCTGCCTTTCGGAAAACTTGTGCCGATTCGCCAACGACATCAACTTCCGGTTCCAGATGCCAGGCGGCGTTACAGTCCCCTGCTCCAAATGCCAGTCGCTGGCGATTTTTTTCTGCGCGGCAGACAATTTGCGCGAAATATCCAGAACCTCCTTCGCCGCATTCGATAATTCCCGCGAATCGGCTGAAGGAGGCGCCGGCGCCTGAAGCTCTCGCCCATCAGCAAGCACCCAGGTTCTCCAGTTGCCCGCCAAGGGTTCCTGCGGGAAGGCGGACTCCATGGGAGGTGTCGCACGCCACAGTGCCCACACAGGCCGCTCGCGTGCGTCCCAGACTTCGTCCGCGCCATCGTACAACGCACGATCCACGATGAGTGCCGCGACTCTTTCGCCGATATAGGCACCCTGTGAGATTTCCGTCGCTTCGCGCACATGGGCCGTCGCAAGGGCGCTCAGTGCCGAGAATCCGAGCGCTTTCAATCTGTCTGCTGACTCACTGGGAAACAAGTAGGACAGAGTCCGCGATGCGGCGCTATGCAGCGCGGCACGCTGTCCGGCCTCGCCGAGACCGAGGCGCAACGCCGAACCCAAGGCGTCGTGCATTGCAACACTGACCAATGCCAAGCTCCTCCCAGCCCTTAATGGGTTATTCCTGAATTTGACGATAAGTTGAAGCCCCTGCTCAACCCATGTTTCGACGGCGCTGCCTTGGTTCCACTGGCGCATCCATTTCTGAGTTTCGGCGTTCCCGGCGTAACCGATGGGGAAACCATCTAGGTGCTCCGGCAGTTGAATCGCTAAAGTCTCCGTGAGCCAAGGAGAATCTGGTGATTGGAACGCCGGCTTCGCCAACGCGCTTTCGATCATGTTGGCGAGAGTCAGTACGACCAGTACAAAGGGGACCAACGGCGCCCAACATCCGGCATTTTTAGGGCGATTGCAAATTCTCTCTTGCTTTATTTTCTGGTCTCTGAATATCATGTTCACAACTCGTCGTTACAACCGGTGCTAGCGTACATCAACCATGGTGCGGCGGTAGGGGAGAGGCGGATTGACAACACTAATATTTTGGCTGGGGGCACTCCAGCGCGTGCGGATGTTGTGCACGGTTATTCTCGTAATTCTTACGTTAGCCCCGGCACCCTCCAGAGCTCAACAGGACCACCGGCAGCCAAGTGTCGCAGTTCCCGTCCTTGGCGCGACACTCGTCTCCATCCCGCCTGGGGCGACGTCCTTTGCCACGACGATTAACGTACCGCCCCCCGTCAATTCCATCGGTCCATTCACCTTACAAGTAGAGAACGGGCCCTCTGGTCTGGCAAGAGTAGTGAGCGGCACTCTTACGCTCGACGGCATCAACCTCACGAGCGACGCCGACATCAGAGCAGGATCCAGCGGATTCACGAGGGCTGTTGATTTCGCTCCATCCTCATGGCTGAACATGCCGCTACCCCAACTTCGTGTGAATATTCGAGGCAACGTCGGGAGTGCCGTTCGCGTAACGATCTCTGGGCGAAGACTGCTCACGGTTCCCGCCTCGATCACGCCCCATTCACTCATTCTGACCCGCGGCATCACCACCAATCTGAGTGTCGCCCTAAGCCCGCCGCCCACGGCAGCTGGCACGCTTGCTGTGCGGACCATTTCCCCATCCGGCGTCACCTCCAATACCAGCGTCGCATTCGCTGCGGGCGCTGCCACGGTCAGTGTCCCTTTTACGGCGACCGCGTTGGGAATTTCTAAAGTCCAGGTCCAGTTGAACGGCCGCACCGTAGAGGCCACCTTGAGGGACAGACCCACCGTGGGGAGAGTCCGTGGCGTGGGTGTAGAGCAGGACACACTCAACCTTGGCTGGACGAGCCAATTTAAGGTCGTGCTGCAGTCCCTTCACGATGTGGCGACCACTGTCGCGCTCGTGAGCACAGGTCTCATTAGCCACCCAGCAAGCCTCGTTATTCCTGCCGGGGCGCTGGAAGCCACGTTCTCCGCCACACCCTTGGCCTTAGGCTCGGGCTTGATCTCAGCGATCTCAAACGGAAGCGAGGCGAGCAGCCCGTTTCGCGTGATTTCGAGCGCTCAGCAAATGCACTCCATCACGCCTGGAATCAGCCGTATTCAACTCGGCGCCCGAACCACGCTTAAAATCAATCTTTCTGCCGCATCAAACACGCCCACTACCGTTGCCTTGTCCACCTCGACGGGCACGCTCATTGGACTACCGGCCTCAGTAACCGTCCCCGCGGGCCAGCGCAGCGTCGAATTGGCGATCGTCGGGCGGGCATTGGGCACTGCCATGATCAAGGCGGAAGTCAACAACACCTCGGCGCAGAGCGTTGTTCAGATTGTCAGTGAGCCCGCAGCGCTGACGCGCTTGGATTGGCCGGACACACGATTCACCTCGCCCACATTTGGAACTACACGACTCGCGCCTGGCGCGCGCGCGACCTTCGGGGTTCGAATTAATAGCACACTGCCCGAGGCGGTTGTCATACAACTCTCAGCCCTGCCCGCAGGCGTGATAGACCACCCGGCGACGATAACCGTGCCGGCGGGTGAAGCAGGAGCGGAATTCAATGTGAGAGGCCGTGCGGCAGGTGAGGCGACGCTCACTGCAACCCTCAATGGGCGCAGTCTTCAGGCACTGGTCAGCGTCATTGCTCAAGCCACCACTTCGGGACAGTTGATGGAGGTTCTCCCACCATGGGGCAGTAGTGGTTATATCTTTATGGAAGGAAACAACGCCACAGCGTCCGCCTATCTGCGATTCTATGCCGCGGAGATTGAACCGCGCACCTTTACATTGACGAGTTCCCCGCCGGGCATGATTCAACATCCGGCCTCCGTCACCGTTGCCCCTGATCAGCAAGTCGTGCGAATTCCCATCCGCGCCATGGCAGTCAGCGGGGACGCTGTGCTGAGCGCAACTTTCGGCACCACTTCCAGCCAGGTCAACGTCAGGCTGCTACCGCAAGGGGTTTCCTACAATCAGACTCAGCCCGCAGCCACCGCCGCCGAGGGGACGCCATTTTTGGTTCGATTCCCAGTCATACCCAAATCGCAACCCGACACACTCTACTTGACCAGTTCCGCCGGCGCGATACAGGTCCCACAAAGCATCTACATTCCCAGCGGCGAGGTAGATATCCAAATTCCGGTTATCGCCCTTGCCGAGGGTAGCGCCAATATCGATATGCAATGGGTACGCGAGCAGTCGACCGTGGCGGGCCGTCTGGCCACGGCAAGCGTCACCGCGCCGGCCGCATCAAGCATCGCACTCACGCCGCAAGCGGCCAGCGTGTATGCCGGATCGCAGGTGGAGTACGGCGCCCAGGCGGTGTTCTCCGATGGGGCCTATCGCGGTATTGCCTCGGAGGCCACCTGGGGATCGAGCGCCCCCTCCATTGTGTCGATGACTGCGAGCGGCGTCGCCACCGGACTCGCCGCCGGCACGTCCAGCGTCACCGTAGCAAAGGACGCATCAAGCCAGGCCACGTCCTTGACTGTCTTGCAGCCCGCCGTACTGTCTATGTCCGCGGCGACCACACAGATCAAGCAGGGCGAGACAGTTACGGTAACGGTTACTTCGGCGGAACCAGGTCCCGATCTGGGACTCGCTGTTACCCTGTCAGGTGGCGGCACAGGTGGATTGCAGATTCCCACTAACGTCACCATACCCGCGGGCCAAAGCCAAGTCAGTTTTGGTGTGACTGGCACTACCGCGGGTTTATACATCATTAACGCCAGTGCCCCCGGGCGCACGACGGCCGGATTGGCGATATCGATTGATCCATCGGTTGAAGTGTCCGGCGTATCGCCGTCAAGCGCCCCACCTGGCGCAACCATTCGATTGACCGGCAGGTTTTTTGATCCGACGCTCACTAACAACACCGTGACCTTCACGGGGGGAGCCATCGCCAGTGTGGCGAGCGTTAGCGCAACCACTCTTGATGTTATCGTTCCTGGCACTGCCCAGACCGGTCCCATTACCGTGCGCAAATCCACCGCGACGGCGCAAAGTCCAGTCTTCACCGTTCTGCGCGAACAGGATTTTTCTCTCACGGCAAGCCCCGCCAGCCAGGTTCTCTTGCAAGGCAGCGAAGCGGTATTCGCCCTCAACCTGGTGAACCTGGGTACGGCCAATTTCACCGGCCTGGTAAGCCTGCGAGTTTTGTCTTTACCGGCTGGAATCACGGCGCGCTTTGGGCAAAGCTCCCTGGTCTTGAATCAGACAGGCACCCTCACGCTCGACGCCTCGCCAACGGCCACGACAGGTTTGGTTACCGTGGTGATCGAAGGCCAATCTCTCATCGCCGGATCAGTGGTTACAAGAACCGCCCAGGTGAGCGTCAATGTTCAGGCGGCCACCGGCCAAACCGGCGTCAAAGGCCGGTTCATAACACCTCTCGGCCAGGGCATCGCAGGGGTCCGCGTCAGTGTTGGCAGCAGCGTGGCGCTATCGGATGCGGCCGGTAATTTTCTGCTGACGGGGTTGCCCGCGGGGGACATCAGTTTGCGCATGGACGCCACACCGGCCAATCCGCTGTATCCCATCTGGCCAGTCAAACTCACCCTCGTGGCTAACCAAGTGGCCCTGTTGCCCGATTGGACGGTCAATCCCCCGCCTGCGGATCCGAAGTTCGTTCCCATCGCCAATTCCGCCCAGGAACAAGTGATCACCGACCCGCGCTTCCCCGGTTTGGAAATTCGCCTACCCGCGGGAGTGACGATCACGGGCTGGGACGGTGTCGTCAAGAATCGCATTGCGGTGGAGAAAGTGGAGATCGCCAAACTCGCCGTGCCGCCGCCTCCAACCTCAACGGGTGCCGCCTACCAACTGTACTTCGGCACGCCCATGGGTGGCGTGCCCTCCGCGCCCATACCGGTGACCTTACCCAACGACGTGCAGGCCGAGCCGGGTGAGTCCGTCAACGTATGGTTCTTCGACGGCAGCCCCATGGGCGGAACTGGCGAATGGAAGGTCGCCGGCCAAGGCATTGTCAGCGCGGATGGCAAGAGCGTACGCATGCCAAACGGTACCGGTATCCCGCGCTTCTGCGGCGTTTGCGGGCTGACCTGTTTAGGCAAAACCCCGCCGGCGCCCGACATCGCCCCTAGCGATGATCCCGAGGCCCGCGATTGCGCGGGCAATCCCGTCGATCTCTCCAACGGACAAGAAATGCCTACCACGGGCGGTTTGCGTTGCGGGGGTTTAACGCCTATTTCCACCGGCATGACCTATAACCCGGTGGATGCCTTCAACAACATCGGGGGGATCGCCGGATCGCTCGGCTTCGGTTGGGTGATGGATTACGACATCGCCTTCCTGCCCTTCGCCGGGCCGCAGAAGCGCCTCATCCTTCCCGCCAACAATCGCGTCAATCTGGTCGATGACGGCACCGGCAATTACAAGCCCGTGGACGATCCGCGCTTCGACGGCGCCGTCATGCGTGCCACCAACCTCGCCCTCAACGAATGGGAACTCAAATTCCGCGATGGGCGAATCTGGCGTTTCCAGCCGTTTTCCCCAGTCTTTGTGCGCGGCGGCCCGGCCACCTTCGTCACCGAAATGGTGGACCCGCAAGGCAACGTGCTCACCATCAACCGCCAATCCAACGGCCGAATCGCCTCCATAGGCTCCGCCGCGCGCAACGTCACCATGAGCTATGGCGCCAATGGTTTTGTCTCGGAAATCCGGGACAGCGCCAACCGGGTCATGCGCTACACCTACAACGCGGACAACCGTATCGAAACCCTGGCCGATCCCGACAATCGAATCACCCGTTACACCTACGTGGGCGACGAGGAGTTTCCCGTCCCGGCGGTGTGCGGCACGCTCCCATCGGGAGGAAAGCGCTTGCAAATCATTCACTATCCCGGCCGCCCCAATCCCACCGAGAATTTCTACGGTTCGGACCGTCGTGTCTTGCGGCAATTGGGCTACGACGGCACCGAGCATCGTTTCGCCTACAAAGTGGCGGGCGCATGCGTCACGCACACCTCGGCCCCCAACACCCGCTGCACCGGCGCCGCATGTCCCGACGTGGATTCCTGGGACAACTTCCAAGCCGGCTGGCGTTTCTACGGCGGCAATGTGGTGAGCACAACGGTGAGGCTACCCAACGGACAGACGCGTTCAAGCGAATTCAGCTCACGCGGAATCGCCACCACCCGCACCAATGCGCAGGGGCAGAAGTCCTCGCTGAAGGTGGATTCGGCCAATCGCATCACCGAGCGTACCGATGCTCTGGGCCGCGTGTGGAGCTACAGCTACGACGCCAAGGGCAACACGACCCAGCAGGTGGACCCGCTCGGGCGCCTCACGCAGTACACCTACGATGCGGTTTGGAACAAGCCCACGGCAGTCACTCGGTATGACGATGCCAATCAAGCCCAGACCTGGACGTTTACCTACGATCCGGCGAAGGGCACACCCCTGACAGCCACCAACCCGCTCAACCAAACGACTACCTTCGCTTACACCGCGCGCGGAGAACTCCAGCAAGTCACCAATGCCCTGAGCCACACCACGCAATACGGGTACAACGCCGCGGGCGATCTCACCAGGATCACCGATGCGCTGGGCAACATCACCCGCTTGGGTTACGACGGAGCGGGACGCAATACCGCCACCACCGATCCTCTCGGACTCGTTACCGGCACGCAATACAACGGCGCGGATCAAGTCACCACCGTCACGGACGCGCGCAACAAGAGCACGCAGATGGCCTTTGATGCCGCCGCGCGGCTCTCCAGCGTAACCAACGCGCTCGGCAACGTCATCGAGTCCTATGGCTACGATGCGGGAGACAGGCTGACCGCGCGCACCGACGCCAAGCTCAAGGCCACCGCCTACGTATACGACACTGCCGGCCGGCTGACCTCAATGACCGATCGCAAAGGGATCATCACCACCTACACCTACGATGAACTGGACCGCGTCCTCACCATGACGCGCCCCGAGGGCTTGACCCGGTTCACCTACGATGCGGTCGGGCGCTTAAGCGAAATCACCGACCCTGCGGGCAGCATCAGCTACCGTTACGACCTCGTGGACCGGCTGGTGAAAGAAATCCAGGTGGCGGGCGGTGTCAC
>JBJXGQ010000212.1:0-13602 GCA_046160525.1 Burkholderiales bacterium | reverse complement strand
CCTGCGCGACCCAGCAAGCTCTCGATGCGCTTTGGGCGCCGCCTTATGTGCAGTCAATCTCGATCCGATGAGCCCGAAGGGCCGGAGAAGGGCTGCCTGTTACTACTCTTTCCGACCGTCCATCACACCACTTCGATCAGTTTCTCGCCCGCCATCAACGCCTTCTCTACGCTGGGCAACAGCGGCTCAAACCAACGCAGCAGCGCCTGCCTCGTGGTATTGCCGACGCGAATCCAGACGATTGCAGGTCCGCTGGGTTCGATCGCGATGCGGATGGCGAAGTCCTCGTCCTTCGTGACCACTACGGCACTCACCCGCAAGGCATGATCCCAGATCGCCGAGTCTTCCGCGTCCGCCATGCCGATGTCAAAAACATGCTCGGCACGGTGTCCGTGGCTCGCAAGAACCCGCGCTAGCACCGGCGGCAACTGGGCATCCACCAGGAAGCGCATCAAGCCACCTGCAAGACTGGGTGATCCACCTGTCGTGCTGCAAACTCCAGAGCGGCCGTGATGTCGTCAGGCTCCAGATAGGGGTAGTTTTGCAAGATTTCTTCCCGCGACGCGTCCGCCGCCAGCAGGTCGAGAATGTCCTTCACGCGGACGCGCAATCCGCGAATGCAAGGCCTGCCTCCGCACTGATGCGGGTTTACCGTGATGCGATCTAACTTGCTCAATTCACTCTCCATAAAAAGGTCACGCTGCGGCAGAATTGGCAAGCATGATAGCGTGTTTGATCGGCTTGCTTAATATTGCGCCTTGACAACGTGACTGTGGGGTGTGACTTTGGAGGAGCGCCTTCGGCTCGTGCCGCCAGAGGCAGGGTGGAGGTCGTGCAGCAAGCGAGGGAAGGGGTGCTTATTGTGATGAAGCGATTCCGACTTTGAGAATTGCTCCGGGAAGCCAAACTAATGGCATTCGGTTCTGAACTGGCTTTATCCTGGTTTACACTGAGATGCCATGACCGAATCCGCCCCCACCCGTAAGCTCGCCGCGATCCTGGGAGCCGATGTTACGGGGTACTCGCGCTTGATGGCGCAGGACGATGCGGGCACGGTGCGGGCGTTAGAAGAAAGCCGGGCAGTATTTCGCGAGCGTATCGAGGCGCATGGCGGAAGCGTCATCGATATGGCCGGGGACAGCGTACTCGCGCAGTTTCCAAGCGCCCTGGAGGCGGTGCACTGCGCAATGGAAGTGCAGAAGGCGTTCGCTGGCACGAACGCCTTCGTTCCTTCCGAGAAAAGGATGTTATTCCGCATCGGCTTGAATATCGGGGATATTCTGCAACAACCCGACGGCACGATTTACGGCGATGGCGTGAACATCGCCGCGCGGCTGGAGAGCATCGCGGAGCCCGGGGGGATCACCATATCAGGCGCTGTTTACGACCAAGTAAAGAGCAGACTCGAGGCCAACTTCGAATTCACCGGCGAGCAAACGGTGAAGAATATTCCCGAGCCGGTGCGGACCTATCGCGTGGTGATGGGAGGGTCTGTGGCGAAGCCAGCCGCCGCACGCGGGAGTAGGCGCATGGTCGTGGGAATTGCCGTCATCATTATTGTTGCCGCTACCGGCTCTATCGTCTGGTGGATGGGCCGTCCCGCAACTCACCCGGCGCGGGGAAAAGGGGAACCCGTGGTGGCGGTCCTTGCCTTCGCCAACATGAGCGCCGATCCGAAGCAGGAGTACTTCAGCGACGGGCTGACTGAGAACATCATAGATAGCCTGGCCCAGGTGCGAGACTTGAAGGTGATCGCGCGTAATTCGAGCTTTCGGTACAAGGGGCAGGCGGTGGATGTACGCAAGGCGGGAGAGGAACTGGGCGCGAGCTACATCGTGGAAGGGAGCGTGCGGCGTGCCGCCAAAACGCTGCGTGTGACGGCTCAGTTAGTCGAAACGAAGAGTGGGTCTCATCTTTGGAGCAAAACCTTCGATCGCGAGTTGACCGCCGAGAACGTATTCGCGATCGAGGACGAGGTTGCCACGGGCATCGTCAATGCAATGTCTGGCACTTTCGGAGTACTTCGCCAGGTAGGGCTTGAGGCGGCGAAGCGCAAAGCCCCCCGTGAGCTGAGTTCCTACGAATGCGTATTGCTCGGCATGGAACATGAACGCGCATTGTCTCTCCAAACCTTCCGGCCTGCGCGGGACTGCCTTGAGGAGGCGGTCAAGGTAGATCCGGACTACGCGGCGGGATGGGCCTATCTGTCCTGGATTTACCGCAGCGAGTACATTTACGGATACGACTCGCGCCCCGGTTCGTTGGATCTCGCCATCGAGGCAGCAAGACGTGCCGTGGCTCTCGCCCCAGATCACGCCTACAACCACTCATCGCTGGCCCTAGCGCACTTCTCACGTGGTGATCTGGCCGAATTCAAGGCCGAGGCTGAACGTGCCATCGCCTTATCCCCAAAGGGCTCGACCGCCATTGGACTGCTTGGCGTGTATTTGTGTTACGCAGGCGAATGGGACAAGAGTCTTGCCCTCATTGCTCAGGCAAAAGCATTGGATCCTTATCCTCCCGCCTGGTACAACCACCCGGAATTCCATGATCATTATCGAAAGGGAAACTATTCCGAGGCGCTCAAGGCCGCCCAAAAAGGGGATCTGGCGGAATCTGCCCTTACCCAATCGCTGACCGTAGCGGTATACGGGGCGCTCGGACGCGCGGAGGAGGCCACCCTCTATGTGAAACGCATTCGCGAGCTTGACCCCAGCTTCGAGGAAAAAGCGAGGGAGCACTGGTACAAACGATTTCGCTTCCAACCCGAATATTTGGAGCGCTTTCTGGACGGAATGCGCAAAGGCGGGCTCAAGATTCCCGAGAAGAGTAGCTAATCCCGTATCCCCAAGTCCAGAGGATCAAGGCTAGCGCGAGATTTCGAATAGCTGCTTGAATTGGGAAACAGAAACGACCGTGGTTTCCATAAGCTTCTCGGCATCTTCGAAGTCCCGATCACCCGTAATCAAGAAATCCGCACCGGTGGACAAAGCGAGTCCGATGAACTTTGCATCCTTCCTGTCTCGCGCGAACTCGACCGGAGGCGAAGAAGGGACGATGGTCAGATCCTCCTCGAATAGAGATCGCCAGTAGCGCCGCAAAGCGCTGGCAAGACCGAATTTTGGCCTAGAAAGCACTTCCACATACTCATCGACGATCTCCGGTGTGGCAATCCACTGAATGCCGGGAGCCCTGACTATGAATAGAATCACCGCCTCCGGATCGCGGTCCGAGAGGGCTGCGGATACAATCACGTTCGTGTCGATGACAACCTTCACCGGCCGTCGCGATGGGCGGCGATTTCAGCGGCGATCTCTTCCTCGGTGATATTGCGCGGTTGGGCAACCGTTTGTGTGTCCCGAAAGGCTTTTTGCCACCGTTGCACGCGCGCGGCAATGTCCGAATCGTCCTCGAAGACCAGGACTTCCACGTGCTGGCCGGCCTTGAACGGCAAGTTTGTGAGAACGACCTGGTTGGGGTCTTGAATCACCAGCTTCTTGCGATAGGCTTGCATTCGTGCGCACCCTTGAATTTGAAGTTCCCGGTGATTGTACTGCTCATGCTGAGCTAGGATCCGAGAGTCTGGCTAGACGGTAGAAGCGCGTTCGATCATTGGTCTATCTGGAGCGCCCGTTTGAACGAATGCGAGCAACGGACTCAAGGCCAAGCAGAAAACGAGGTAAGCTGATGCTCTGCCACCTTGCCGCAGTCAACTACAACGAGGAGACCCCATGGCTTTGAAATCCGCCGGCATTGCAATCCACAAACCCACCGCTACGGCGATGCTCCAGACCTTGCGGGAAGCGGAGGCCGCCAACGTGCCCACCGTATGGCTGACCACGGGTTCGGGGCCCGACGGATTGACGGTCTTCGCGGCCGCTGCTGCGACTACACAACGCGTGCGAATGGGCACGGCCATCGTACCGACGTTTCCCCGGCATCCGTTGGTAGTCGCGCAACAAACGGCGGACATCGCGCAGATGGCGCCGGGGCGGTTCGTTCTGGGATTGGGGCCCAGCCACGCAGCGGTGATGCAAGGCCGCTACGGAATTCCCTACGCCAAACCCTTGGGCCACCTACGAGAGTTCGTCGCCGTCGTGAAGGCGCTGTTGACGGGAGAGCAGACGGACTACGAGGGCCAGCACTTCAAGGTACACGCCAAGCTGAACTACAGTGCGCAAGTCCCCGTAATGATCTCCGCGTTGCGAGCGAAATCCTTCGAGTTGGCGGGCGAGATCGCTGAAGGTGCCATAAGTTGGTTGTGTCCCGCGCCTTATCTGCGCGATGCCGCCATGCCGGCCTTGAAACACGGCGCCGAAAATGCGGGGCGAAAGCGGCCTTCACTCGTTGCGCACGCTTTCCTGGCTCTAACCACGGACGCGGCCGAGGTTCAGCAAGGCGTGAGCGAGTTCCTGCCCCATTACCCGCGCCTGACCGCCTATCAGGAGATGTTCGCCGCCGCCGGTTATCCGGAGGCCCGCCAGGGCGCGTGGTCTCAGGCAATGGTCGATGCGGTAGTGTTGCACGGCAACGAGGATCAGTGCCGGAGGAAGTTGGATTCCTTCATGGAAATTTCCGGTTGCGATGAAATCATTCTGTCCATCATGTTCCTGGGCGCGGACCGGCAAAAGGCCATGAGCCAAGCGCTTTCCTGGGTAGGCAAGTTGGCCTAAGGAGGAGCGCCGGTGACTATCGCGAATTGGTGCATCGCCCTGGCAGCGCTTCTACCTATCGGTTGGAGCATGTTGAGCAAGGCCCAGCTTGGCTACAACAACCGCCAGCCGCGCGTATACGAGGAGGCATTGAGCGGTTGGCGCCAGCGTGCCCATTGGACCCATTTGAATTCCATCGAGGCCTTCGCGCCCTTCGCGGCTGCTGTCCTGGTGGCGCAGCAGGCGGACGGCGTTCAGGGGCTCATTGATCTGTTGGCGGTGGTCTTCATTGCCCTTCGGATCGCCTATGGCGTGTGTTATCTGGCAAACTTAGGCGCGCTGCGCACGCTGGTATTTAGCCTTGGACTGGGTTGCGTTCTGGCCTTATTCGCCGTCGCGGCGGGTTGGTTCTAGAGGAATGAAGCGAGCGTGGGCTTCCTGCGATGTTCGGCCAGTTCGATGGCTAGCAAAGCGGCTAAACTCTTGACCGGCACCAAGAGTTAGCCGCAGAGAACACTGAGCACGAAGAGAACGGCCAAAACCGGCCAATCCTCCCGTTTGGTAATTTCTCTGTGACCACTGTGTCCTCTGTGGCAAAGACGCCTTTACGCAACTAAAAACGCCAGGACAGTGCACCATGCCCTACGACGAAATCCTCTACGAAGAAGACGGCCCCATCGGGACCATCACGCTTAACCGTCCCGAGGACGGCAACATGTTCACCGAAAAAATGTGTCACGAGATTCGTGATTGCATCAACGGTATTCGCCGCGAGACGCGCACGCGCGTGATCGTGCTCACGGGGGCTGGCGAAAAATTCTTCTGTATCGGTGGCCGTAAGCAAGGCATGGAGGACACACTGCTCTACGCCGGCGTGCTGCCCGCCTTGGACATGTACGAGAGCATCGACCGCCTGCAGAAGCCCGTCATCGCCTCGGTGAACGGCTATGCCGTGGGCGGGGGCAACGTGCTGCAGATGGTGTGCGATCTCACTATCGCCAAGGAAAGCGCAGTGTTCCGCCAGGTGGGCACCATGATGGGAAGTTTCGATGCGGGTTACGGAACTTGGTATCTGGAAGACTTGGTGGGAAAGAAGCGCGCGAAGGATATTTGGTACCGCAACCCGCGCATTTCGCCCAAGGAAGCGCTGGAGATGGGCCTCATCAACAAGGTGGTTCCCGATGCCGAGTTGAAAGCGGCGACCCGTGCCTATGCGTTGGAGGTCGCGGACAGAGGCGCCTTCGCACTGGCGAGCATCAAGTCCGCTTTCAATGCCCGCCATGGCGGCGTGAACGGACTCTCGCGCATGGCTCATGACTTGTTATTGCGCGGGTACCTGGAGACGGACGAGTCCCATGAGTTGTCCGCTTCCTTCGCCGGGAAGCGCAAACCCGATACGGATAAGTTCGGGCACTGAATGCAGCACGTCCTCACCCTGCACTCGCCCAGTGCGGCGCGCGAGTACTACCGCACGGGTGTGTGGCAAACCGATACGCTTTACAGCCTGTTGCTAAAGCATGCGCGCGAGCGTGACAGTGCCTACGCCTTGCGGGATGCGGCGCATCGCTTGACCTGGGCACAGCTACTGGCCTGGGTGGATGCTGTGGCCCATGACTTGGACCAAGCCGGAGTCCGCCCTGGAGAGCGTGTATCGGTGTGGTTGCCCAGCCGCGTGGAAGGGATGATCGTATTGCTGGCCTGCTCGCGTAACGGCTACATGTGCAATCCTTCCTTGCACCAGAACTACACGGTAGGCGAAATCGTCACTTTGCTGTCCCGTATTCAAGCGCGTGCGCTCTTTGCGCAGGTGGGGTATGGGGCCGATGCCAAGCATCATGACGTGTTCGAACGAGTGAGGGAAGTGACAACACTCAAGCGCGTCTATGCGTTACCGGGCGCGGTGACCGGCGCGCATGCGTATCCGTCTGCGAATGCCGTGACGGCAGGCCGAGCGCCCGATCTGGATCCGGACAAGGTGGTTTATCTCGCCTTCACCTCCGGCACAACGGGAACACCCAAGGGCGTGATGCACAGTGACAATACCTTGCTGGCGAATGGCCGCGCCATGGTGCGCGATTGGCATCACGACGAGCGCACCGTGCTGTTATCCTTGAGCCCCTCCAGCCATCACATCGCCACCGTGGCCTTGGAGCAGGCACTGGCCGCGGGGTTCGAACTGGTGTTGAACGATCCCGCCGTGGGAAAACCAGCCATCGATTGGATCGAGGAATGCGGCGCCACCTATGTGATGGGCGTGCCCACCCACGCCATCGACATTCAGGCCACCATGCGTGCCCGCAACCAGAACAAACTCGGGCGCGTGTCGGTGTTCTACATGGCGGGCGCACCGATCCCGAAGGAAATTGCCCAGCGTTTCTTGAACGCCGGTATCACGCCGCAGAACATCTACGGCATGACGGAGAATGGTTCCCACCAGTACACCCTCCCCGCGGACGATGCGCCGACCATCACGTCCACCTGCGGGCGCGCGTGCCATGGTTATGAGGTGAAGTTATGGAAGCAGGACAATCCGGATGCCGAAGCGATGCCTGGAGAAGTCGGCGAGATCGGCGGCCGGGGCGGTGTCCTGACCCTCGGTTATTTCGCCGCCCAGGAGGTCACGGAGAATTCCTTCAACGCACACGGTTGGTTCATGAGTGGCGATCTGGGGCGCTTCGACGAGAAGGGTTGCTTGGAAATCGTTGGACGCAAGAAGGACCTCATCATCCGCGGTGGCCATAACATCTATCCCGCGCGTATCGAGGATCTTGCCCACCGCCATCCGGGAGTGGCGAAAGCCGCTGCTGTACCAGTGCCCGATGAGCGTTTGGGCGAGAGGGTGTGCCTGGCCATCATTCCTGCCACGGGCGCGCAACCCGGCGGGCAAGAGCTTCTGGACCATTTACACGCTTCCGGCTTGTCCAAGTACGACATGCCGGAATTTTTTATTTGCATGACTGCATTTCCGCTAACGGCCAGCGGCAAGATCCTCAAGCGCGAGTTGGCGGAGTGGATACGCAGCGGGAAAATTCAACCCGTGCCGGTGCGATGGCGGGAACGTGAAGAGGCACGCTCATGAGCGTTGCGCCTAACCCATGCATCATCGTCACGGGTGCCAGCAGGGGCATTGGCGCCGCTATTGCCTTCGCGCTTGCGCGCGAGGGTTACCGGGTGGGGTGTCTGTCGCGTTCTGGCGCGGCGCCCAAGGGCGACGGCGTGGATGCCAGCGTGTCCCATCGCTGGATGATGGCGCGCTGCGATGTGACGGATGCCGCTTCGTTGAAACAGGCGTTTGCGGGGGTCGCGGGGCAAGGCGTTACTCTGGTGGGCCTGGTAAACAATGCGGGCGTACACATGGAAGGACCCTCGAAGGAATTTGCGTTGGCGCAATTCAACGAAGTCATGAGCACCAACGCCACCTCGGTCTTGCTGGGTTCGCAAGCCATCTATCCTTATCTCGAAGCCAATCACGGCGGTTTGATCGTGAATATCGGGTCCTTCTTCGACAAGCTGGGCGTCAAACGCAATCTGGCCTACTGCGCATCGAAGGCGGCTGTGGCCGCCATGACGCGATGTCTCGCCGTGGAGTGGGCCTCCAAGCACATACGAGTCCTCAACGTTGCGCCCGGTTACATCCAAACGGATCTCAATAAAGTGGCCATGAGCGCCGGCCCGTTGCGAGCCTACTTGGAGAAACGCATTCCCGCTGGCGAGCCTGGAACCGCCATGGAAGTGGGAGAGTTGGTCGCCGGGCTATACAAGATGGCGAGCCCGTTTCTGACGGGGGAAACGATCTATTTCGATGGTGCACAGGGAATCGCGCATTGACCGGTATGAACGTCCTCGAACGCCTCGACGCAAAGCTCGGTCTTTCCCAGGACGAAGCGCTGCTGCTGGAAAGCGTGCGCGCGCTGTCCCGTGAGAAGATCGCGCCGCGTGCGGCGGGGCATGATCGCAACAGCAGCTTTCCGTGGGATAACGTCGCGGACATAAATGCCCTGGGTTTGAACGCCATGTTCATCCCCGAGGCCTATGGCGGTGCGCCGCTTTCCTACAAGTGCTACCTCGCGTGTGTGCGCGAAATTTCCAAGGCGTGTGCCTCCACCGGTGTGATCTGGGCCACCAACTTCCACGCCATGGGGCCGGTGGTGGCTTTCGGTAACGAAGAGCAAAAACAACGGCTGCTACTTAACATTGCACAAGGCGGCATTGGCGCCCTGGCGATCACGGAGGCCACGGCGGGTTCCGATGCAACCGGTATGAAAACGCGTTTTCGGCCTGACGGTGACAGCATCGTCATCGACGGCGCCAAGCTCTTTATCAGCAATGGGGATGTGGCTGACCGTCTTCTGCTGTTCGGTAAATGGAGCGAGATCGAGGACGCCAAGGCGTCCATATCCGTCCTGGTGTTGGAGAAAGGGACGCCGGGCTTTTCCGTGTTGCGCACGGAAGACAAGCTGGGTACCCGCGCATCGGGTACGGCGGCGCTATCCTTCGAAAATTGCCGGGTGCCGCGCGCCAATCTCATCGGCAATCCGGGAGACGGGCTGCGCATTTTGTTCGCTTCACTCAACAAGTCGCGTCCGAGCATCGCCGCCCATGCCTTGGGGATTGCGCGCGCGGCCTTCGAGGACGCCGTGGACTACATCAATGAGCGCCGCCAATCGGGGCGCCGCATCCTGGAGTTTCAAGGCATTCAGTTCATGATCGCGGATCTCGCCGCGGAATTGTCGCTGTGCGAATCGATGCTGTGGCGTCTCGCGGAGTGGGTGGATGAAGGCGAGGCGGATATCGCCGTTGAGGCTTCCATGCTAAAGCTGCGCGCCAGCGACCTTGCCATGCGTGCCGCCACGGATGCCGTCCAACTCCTCGGTGGCTACGGCTACTGCAAGGATTACCGCGCCGAACGGCTCATGCGAGACGCCAAGATCACGCAGATATGGGAAGGGACGAATCAGATTCACCGGCAATTGATCGGGAGAAGTTTTTTGAGGAAGATATGACCGAAATTCGTACAGTAGGCATCGCAGGCTGCGGCACCATGGGTGCTGGCATCGCCATCGTGTGCGCGCGGGCGGGGTTCAAGACCATCGTCTACGACACGCGTGCCGAAGCATTGGCGCAAGCGCGTGCGCAAACAGAAGGGTTTCTGAAGAAGTCCGTGGAACGCGGCAAGCTTGCTCCTGAGAAGCTGCAAGACATTCTCGGTTTATGGACAAGCACCACGGAAATTAGTGGGCTTGCGCAATGCGACATCGTGATCGAGGCCGTGTACGAGGATTTGAAGATCAAGCACGAGCTGTTCGCGCGCTTGCACCAGGTGTGTGCCGAGCACACTTTGTTCGCCTCCAATACCTCCACCATTTCCATCACCGAAATCGCCGGGGGCTCGGGCCGGGACGACCGCTTTGTGGGCATGCACTTCTGTTTGCCGGCGCAGCTCATGAAATTGGTGGAGATGTCGCCTGGGCTCAATACGAGCGACGCCTGCTTTCAGCGCGCGTGGGCCTTCTGCGAAGCGCTGGGCCAAAAGCCGGTGAAGACGCAAGACTCTCCCGGGTTCATCCTCAACTACTTCCTCATTCCCTTCAACAATGACGCCATTCGCCTGGTGGAGCAAGGTGTGGCGGAGCCCGCGGAGATCGACAAAGCCATCAAGACGGCATTGGGCTATCCCATGGGCCCCTTGGAGTTGCTCGACTTGATCGGCATGGATACGGAGTTATTGTTGTGCGAGGCCATGCACAATTTGACTCACGAACCGCGCGCCGCATGCCCGCCGCTGGTGAAGCGCATGATCGCGGCAGGCCATCTGGGCAAAAAGAGCGGGCGCGGTTTTCACCGCTACGGCGATACCAAAATGTACGGAGCGTGAGGCCATGAGCTACCGGATTTTGCAACGGGGCGAGAGCCAGTCCTTTCCGGTGCCCCACGCCTTGACGCAAGGCGCTACCGGCACGGGGGCAGGGATCTTTCTCACGGGTGCTAATGCGGGAAAGTCCTTCGCCGAACTGCGCGATGCCACGGCCTTCGAGTTCATCGCCATCGAACTTGGCACGGAGTGCCTGGGTGTACACACGGGCGAAGGTAGGGGAGAGGAGGGCTCCAACATCGTGGGGTTCGCGCGCTTTCGCTTGGGGGATGCCGAGCCCACGAAATTGGTGGAACTGGTGAAGCAACCGCGAACACTCCCGCGCGCGCTGGATGGGGCCAAGAAGGCCTTGGAAGCAAGCGGGCTGGTGGTGGCGGTATGCAACGATTTTCCGGGGCGCATCGTCGACCGTCTCGTGCGCCCTTACTACAACGCTGCGTTGCGCAGGCTCGATGAGAAACTGGCATCGGCGGATGATTTAGACCGGACGTTGCAACTCGGATTGGGTTATCCAGAAGGCCCCATCTCCTTGCTGGAGCGCACGGGACTCGCGCATCACTACGATGTGACGCAAGCCCTTTATGAAGCCCTCGGCCAGGAGGCCTATGCGCCGGCGCGCCGCGCGCAAGTGGCCAAGACACGAAGGGAGAAGAAATCCAATGAATGAAGGAATCCTGCACGAGAAGATTGCTGTCATCACCGGCGCCGCTGGTGGATTCGGTAGGGTGCTTACCGCTGCGCTTCTCAAGGAAGGCGCGAAGGTGTGCGCCCTGGACGTGACCGAGAGCGGCCTGGCGCAACTGCGAGACAACCTGCCCGCGCATCACCGTGACAGGCTCCATTGCGCGCTGGCCGACATTTCCGATTACGCCGCCTGCGAAGGCGCGGTGTCCGGTGCCGTTTCCAAGTGGGGAAGCGTGCACATTTTGATCAACAACGCCGCCCTGGGCATGGGAATCATCCGGCGGGATCACATGCGTAATCCCGTTGATATTCACGAGATCACGCCACAGATGTGGCAAAAATTCGTGGCGGTGAACTTCACGGGTGCATGGAACATGACCCGGGTGTGCGCACCGAAAATGCTGGAACAGCACTGGGGCCGCATCATCGATATCACCACCAGCTTCTTCACCATGCTGCGCGGCGGTTTCCAGCCCTATGGGCCGTGCAAGGCGGGATTGGAGGCGATGGCGGCTGCTCATGCGCAGGAATTCGAAGGCACCGGTGTCACGGTGAACGTAGTGGTGCCCGGCGGGCCCGCTGACACGCCGATGGTGACGGAGGAATCCGGATTTGATCGTAAAGCCTTGGTGCAGCCGCCTGTCATGGCGCCACCTATAGTTTGGTTATGTTCCAACGCGGCGAACGCCATCACCGGCAATCGCTACGTGGCCTCCCATTGGGATGCGGCCATTGCGCCAGTGGACGCCGAAAGAAAGTGCCGTGCTCCCATTGCATGGCCCGGTCTCGCGCAAAATCCAGTCTGGCCAGGCGGAAAGCCGCCGAAGTAGATGAGAGTTCGCTCCTCCCGCCGGCCTATGCACAAAGTCTTCGTGCAATCCTTTTGAAAGCATACGGACCCGTTACGCTCGAGCACTGATTGCCCGTCGATTGACCCGCAATGGGTTGTCGAGATTCTTTACACTCGCCACCTTCTACGGGATAAAGAGCATTGACGCCGGTCGCCGTACGCGATCTAACCTACTGAACGGATGAGCGTTAGGAATTTGTTTTCGCTTATGGCGCATGAATTGCGATAGAGGCGGCGCAGGCGGGAGTAATGATGACCTTGCAAAAGAACGTCACTGGTTGTTTCCGTCCACAAGTAACTCCTTAGTAACTCATATGCGGAGACATCATGATCAAACGCCACCTACTCGCTGCCCTATTGGCGGGCGCAATTAATACGACGGTCAACGCCGCCCCCGTTCAGGTATTTTTCTCCGACTTCAATGGCTCAATGCCTAGCGAGATTAATCCTGGCACGGCCACTCTTACCGGCGTGCAGGGTTACGCCGGGTTGGGACCGGCGGGAAATCAATTCGGCGGAAACTTCCTGCGCAGCGCCACGGGTAATACGGTTACCTTGTCGTTGGCCGGATTGCCTGCTCACGACACAATAAGCCTGGAGTTTTTGTTTGCAGCCATCGACTCGCTTGATGGTACGGGCACTTTCCCCGCGGGCGACTTCTTCAAGATCGTATTCGACGGCGCAACTTTGTTCAGCGAGTCATTTGCCAACGCATTACCCTCGCAGATACAGAGTTACGTCCCACCGGCCGGAGTTGAACTTGCGCGGCACGCCAATCTAGGCTTTACACTGGGCGGTAATGCTAATACTTGTTGCTATTCGGACAGCGCTTACAATCTCGGCGCTGATCCGCGGTTCGCAAACTTCGCACACACCGGGGCTACGGCGACGATCGAGTTCTTCATCTTTGGCCCGGGCAACCAAGATCTCAATGACGAATCGTGGGCGATGGATAACCTACGCGTGAGCGTCACCACGCGCGCGTCCGTGCCGGATCCGGCTTCCTTGGCGCTCTTCGGCATTGCGTTAGCCGCTCTGGGCATGACAAGCCGCCGCAGGAAGATCTGAATTCCCACCCGTTGTTCGAAAAGCCCGGACCCAGTGCCGGGCTTTTTTTGGGATCTCCGATTTGAGTTGTTGGAAATGGGTAAGAGCGGAATTCTGGCATTGGTGCAGGCAATGTAGGCGCATCTCGTTCCGGCGTGAGGCGATGTGTTACAGCGCCCGCCGCGCCGAGGCAAGCGCGGAGTCACAAGAACTTTATAAGAAATCCACCGCATGCCCGAGTTGTCGTTGTTTGCAACACCCGTATCAGTTCGTGACCTACCCAATATGGATTCGATTAACGCCGAGATCGGCGCGCCCGTTGCCAGCGAGCGCAGGATGGCGCCCCTCGCTGAGGCCCTACCGCGTTAGATTCGGGGGTTGTAAACGCCACGCTGATAGCCTTCAGGGGCGGATACTCGCCGGTAGGCCTACCTCAATTTCCTCGTAGTCATACCCGCGCTTGAGGATGCGATCAAGCCGCACCTTGCGCCAGCGCT
>JBJXGQ010000211.1:0-12974 GCA_046160525.1 Burkholderiales bacterium | reverse complement strand
CGAAGATCAGTGCCACGAAGCCCACGGCGTACCACCAGCCGAAAATGAAGGCGTACACCACCACGGATATCAGCATGGTGCCGCCCGTGGTGAGAATCTTCCCGAACTTCAAGCCCGAGAAGAGCAGCAGAAGTAGCTTCGTCAAGTTGCGCTATCCGCGCTGCGCGAGGCCTTGCGGTTCTTGAAGTAAGTCCACAGACCGCCTCCGCCCACCAAGGCCCCAATGCCAATCACCTTGGCGAACTTCGCCAAGAACACCGCGAGCATGGCGAAGAACCCAAGTTTTTTCGCGACCACACCGCCGACCAAGGCCGCCAAGCCGTACTCGGCGACTTTGTCGGTGGAGGAATTGAAGTCCGCATAACTCTTCCCTGCATTGAAGTTCAACGCGGCCAGCAACTCCTTGGCATGGCGCTTCTCCGACTCGATGGTCGATGCGCCAGTCACCAAGTTCAGGCTGATGTAGCCCTCGCGCCCCAATGCATAGGTGTTGTAATTCACCGTGCGTTCGGTGTTATCGGGTTCGCCCTTGCCCTTGGAAGCGATGGACCACACGAGCCGGTGTTGCGCGGAATCGTAGGCCGGCGCCTCGATCCAGCCGATGATCTCGGTTTCTGGAATACCCTTGGCACGCCGCTCGTCGTTGGACGCCGCGGTACCCGCGCGAATGCTGTCCAGCAACTCCTGAGCGTTCCACTCCTTGGCGTCGTCGTCTTTCACGTAGCCGGCGGGGTCGTATTGCATTACGGCGAACCAATGGCCTTGGTTGCCCTGGCCCCCAACCACCATCCCCAAGGGATCTTCCGTCACGCGGTTGCCCATGGCGCGCAGGAACCGGCCGGCCTGCTTTCCGGGAAAGTAGACGTACCCGCTCGGCAGCTTCAGTGTGGCTTGGTCTATGAGGGGAACTTCCGCGGGCCCCTTCGCGGAGTTCTGGTTGGCTTCCAACAGCGCGGCGTCGTACTCGGCCTGCATGGGGTCCGCCGCACCGGCCGCGGGCTGCTTGTCTTCGGCGGCTGCCGAAAAGCTCAGGCAAGCCGCGAGGAGTATCGATATACGGGCGAATAAAGTGGTCATGCCAGTTCCCTAGGAGTTTCGAGTAGGTTCATTCCTGTCGCCCGTGGATATCGCGCGCGATAGCGCATGATCGGACATTACGGGGCAATCTTAAGCAGGCCGGGGCGCTTTATGGATGTCATCCGTCCAATGCACTTCTTCCGGATGCTCCACCATCGGAATCTCTAGATTCACCACCACGGGCTCTTGCCCGCTGCGGCACAGAACGCAGGAGAGCGGCTCATCGTCGCTGGCGTTGATTTCCTGGTGCGGCACGAAGGGCGGAACGTGAATGAAATCGCCTGGGCCCGCCTCGGCGGTGAACTCCAGATTATCGCCCCAGCGCATGCGCGCTTTTCCACTCACCACGTAGATCACGCTTTCCACCGGGCCGTGATGATGCGCACCCGTCTTGGCCTTGGGGTGGATCACCACCGTGCCCGCCCACAGCTTCTCCGCGCCGCAGCGCGCATGCGTAATGGCCGCCGCCCGGTTCATTCCTGGTGTCTGCGCTGTATTGGTGTCCAGCTCAGTGCTCTTCACCACGCGCACACCGTTGAACTTCCATTTCATCTGCGACATTTCAACCTCCTCCCACCTACCGTACCGCCAAAGCGGCGTTAAGTATTTTCGCCACGTGCACGGCTTCACGCTGTGCACCATCCTTGATCTGATGCCGGCAACTGGTGCCACCGGCCACGATCCAATCTTGCGCCGCTGCTCGGCGCACCTTAGGCAGCAGCGAGACTTCCGCCATCTTCATCGAAACATCGAAATGCTCGGCGTGGTAGCCGAAATCTCCCGCCATCCCACAGCAGCTTGAGGGGATTTGCTCCACCTTGAGACCGGGAATCATCTTGAGTACGCGCTCCACGCTGCCCATCAACCCGAAAGCCTTTTGATGGCAGTGCCCATGCACAAGCGCGGTCTTTCCTTGCATGGCTTGCAACGGCAGGTTGAGGTTACCCGCGCCGTGCTCGCGCGCGAGAAATTCCTCGAATAGCAGCGCGTGTTCCGGAACGTTACCAAGCTCGGTTTTGTCCAGCATCACCGTGTACTCATCGCGCAACGTCAGCAGGCACGACGGTTCGAGGCCCACGATGGGCACGCCGCGTTGCGCGTAAGGCCGTAGCGCCACCAGCAGCCGTCTTGCCTCCTCACGCGCTTCGTCCACCAAACCCGCCGCGAGGAAAGTACGCCCGCAACACAGCGGCCGGTCCGTGCCGCGAGCAAGGTGTACGCGATAGCCCGCCGCGCCCAATACGTTGAGCGCGGCCGATACGTTCTCTGGCTCGAACCAGCGATTGAAAGTGTCGGCAAAGAGCACGACCTCGCGGTTTCCTTCGGCGGGCACTTGCCACTGCGCTTCGGAATTGGCGTGCCACAGGGGCAAGCTGCGCCGCGCGCTGATGCCGGTGAGCGATTCGCTCAGGGCGGCTGCACCTGGGATACGGTCGCGCAAATTTAGAATAGATCTGAACTTGGACCACGCCGGCGCGTTGCGTGGCAGGTAAGCGATCATCTTCTGCCGTGCACTCAGTCCGTGGCGCTGTGTGTAGTGATGCATGAACTCGATCTTCATGCGCGCCATGTCCACGCCCGTGGGACACTCGCGCTTGCAGCCTTTGCATCCCACGCACAAGGACATGGCCTCGTGCATGGCGGGCGAGGCGAGCGCACCGGCGCCCAATTGCCCGGAGAGTGCCAGCCTGAGCGAGTTGGCGCGCCCGCGCGTGAGGTGTTGTTCCTCTTGGGTCGCGCGGAAGGAAGGGCACATGGTGCCCGCGTCGAACTTGCGGCAGTGGCCGTTGTTGTTGCACATCTCCGTGGCGGCGAGAAAACCTTCGCCCCGGCCGTGTACGTCCCAGGCGGACCAATCGAGCGCCGTTTGAAGCGCCTGCGGCTTGTAAGCGGGGCCGGCGCGAAAGAGCGAGCGGTCATCCATCTTCGTGGGCTTGACGATCTTGCCAGGGTTCATCAAGTTGTGCGGATCGAAGATGGCCTTGATCTCGCCCAGCGCCGCCGTGAGCCGTTGGCCGACAATGGGTTCGATCCACTCCGAGCGCACCAAGCCATCGCCGTGCTCTCCGGAGAAGGCACCCTTGTAGCGCTTGACCAACTCGCACGCTTCCTCTGCAATGGCGCGCATCTTCTGTGCGCCATCGCCCTTCATGTTGAGTACCGGCCGCACGTGCAACGTGCCCACGGAAGCATGGGCGTACCAAGTGCCACGCGTACCGTGCTTGTGAAAAATCTCCGTGAGTTCGCGCGTGTATTCGGCGAGGTGCTCCAGCGGCACCGCGCAATCTTCGATAAAGGACACGGGCTTACCGTCGCCCTTCATGGACATCATGATGTTGAGGCCCGCTTTGCGCACCTCCCAGATTTCGCGCTGGAGCGCGGAATCTGCAATTTGCACCACGGAGTTTGGAAGGCCCAGGTCAGCCATCAACTCGGTTAAAGCGCTTAGCTTGTGCGACGGGTCTGTCTCCCCCGCGAACTCGACTAGTAGGATGGCTTCGGGGTCACCCACCAGAAAACGATCGACGATGGGACGAAAGGTCGCATTGCCGCGCGCAAGATCGATCATCGTGCGGTCCACCAACTCCACGGCGTCAGGACCAAGCTTTACGATGTGCTGAGTGCATTCCATGGCCCGGTAAAAGGCGGGGAAGTGGATCACACCCAGGACCTTGCGCGCCGGAATACGCGCGAGCTTCAGTTTGAGCCGCTCGGTGTAGGCGAGCGTGCCCTCCGAGCCCACGAGCAGATGCGCCATGTTGTGTTCCGTGCCGGGCAGCACCATGTCCAAGTTATAACCTTGCACGCGCCGCAAGACCTTGGGCCAGCGCTGTGCGATCTCGGAAGCCTCGCGCTGCGCCACGGCGTGCACGCGATCAACCACGCACTTGGCATTGGCGGAACAATCCTGGGGAGCTGCGAAATGAACCTGCGTGCCATCGGTCAGCCAGGCGTCGATCCCCAACACGTTGTGCACCATGTTGCCGTAACGGATGGAGCGAGAACCGCAAGAGTTGTTACCCGCCATCCCGCCCAGCGTGGCCTGGGCCGAGGTGGAGACATCCACCGGAAACCATAGTCCGTGCGGGCGTAGCGCGGCGTTGAGTTGGTCGAGCACCACTCCCGGTTGCACGGTGATCTGCTCGTTAGCGGCATCCAGTTCGCCTATTTGAGCCAGGTGCTTGGAATGATCGATGATGAGCGCGCGCCCCACGCTCTGGCCGCACTGCGAACTGCCCGCGCCGCGCGGCAGGATGGGGACTTTTTCTTCGACGGCGATTTGTAACGCAACCCGCGCGGCTTCCTCCGTGCGCGGCACTACCACGCCGATGGGCTCGATCTGGTAGATGGAAGCATCGGTGCTGTAGCGCCCCCGGCTGAAGGCGTCGAAGAAGACGTCACCATCAACCTCTTGCCGCAGGCGCTTGGCCAGCGAACTGGTGGCGGAGGGAGAAAATTTGATGGATACGGCGGCGCTCACTGGGGGTTTGGCGGGGCGGTGGATCGGGCGGCTCGATGTTAGCCTATGTCACCCATGTCATTTCGAGTACCGCCAGGAGTTGCCCATGCATAAGGCAGGACGCCATTTTCTTCAGATTCCGGGACCCACCAACGTGCCGGATCGCGTGCTGCGCGCCATCGACCAGGCGACCATGGATCACCGTGGCCCAGGATTCGTGGCCCTGGGCCAGGAGGTGCTGGCCGGATTGAAGGCCGTGTTCAAGACGCGCCATCCCGTGATCATCTATCCCGCTTCGGGCACAGGTGCTTGGGAAGCCGCGCTCGTTAACACGCTCTCGCCCGGCGACCGGGTGCTGATGTACGAGACCGGGCAATTCAGCGTGCTTTGGAAACGCATGGCGGAAAATCTCGGGCTGGAAACGATTTTCCTGGCGGGGGACTGGCGCCATGGCGCCGACCCCGCCGCCATCGAGTTCGAGTTGCTGGCCGACCGCGAACACCGCATCAAGGCCGTGTGCGTGGTACACAACGAAACTTCCACGGGTGCGGTCACGCGTGTGCCCCTCATCCGCCGCGCCTTGGACCGCGCGCAGCACCCCGCGCTACTGATGGTGGATACGATCTCATCCCTTGCCTCCATCGACTATCGCATGGATGAGTGGGGGGTGGATGTCACCGTTGCCGGATCGCAGAAGGGCTTGATGCTGCCGCCGGGGCTGAGCTTCAACGCGGTGAACGTGAAAGCGCAAGTCGCCTCACAGTCCGCGCTGCTGCCGCGCGCCTATTGGAATTGGGCGGACATGCTGGCCTCCAACGACAAGGGGTATTTTCCCTACACGCCAGCCACCAACATGCTCTACGGATTGCGCGAAGCCTTGCGCATGTTGCAGGAAGAAGGTTTGGACAACGTCTTCGCACGCCATCAGCGCCACGGCGAAGCCACGCGCCGCGCGGTGAAGGCCTGGGGTTTGGAAAACCTGTGCAGCAACCCGGAGGAGTACAGCAACTCGCTAACCGCCGTCCAACTGCCCGCGAGCCACGATGCCGATTACGTGCGCAAGATCATTCTGGAACGCTTCGATATGTCGCTTGGCACGGGCCTGGGTAAGTTGCAGGGCAGGGTGTTTCGCATCGGCCATCTGGGCGATTTCAACGACCTCTCCTTGGCCGCGACGCTGTGCGGCGTGGAAATGGGTTTGTCGCTGGCTGGCGTGCCTATCGAACGAAAAGGCGTGATGGCCGCGATGGATTATCTTGGGGACGCTGGAGCATTGCCGGTGATCCCACTAGCCGCCGTCAGGTAGATCGCTGCCCTGTCCCGCCGCGCGCTTCAACCGGTCGGCGACCGCGCGCCATGCCACCGTCGCAGGCACATCCTCCACGACGATGGTACTGCAGGCCAGATGATCCAACTCGCGCAGATTGGAGTAAAGATCGTGCGCGTATCGCGACGGATCGGTGGCGGCCTCGCACCAAGTACCGCGCTCCCAACCCTTGGGCTTCGTCCGACGGGCAAGCACGGCCACGGGTCCTGGCGCGGACTGCACTACGTTATCTAGCTCATCGCTCCCCACCAGCACCACGGGCGTGCTGGGTGCGTAATGCGAAGCCAAACTACCTGACACACGCGGTGCGCGGTAAGCGGGTAACGCAGGCGCGACGCCCGCCGCCGCGCGAATATCGTCTTCGGTGATTTTGCCTGGCCGGAGAATGACAGGAACCCCTCTGGAGCAATCTATGATGGTCGACTCGATGCCCACTTCGCAAGCGCCGCCATCCAGAATCAAGTCCACGCTATCGCCCAACTCCTCGCGCACATGCTCCGCCATGGTGGGGCTCACGTGCCCGAAGCGGTTGGCGGAAGGTGCCGCAATGCCTCCGCCAAAGGCCCGCAATAACTCTTGTGCAATGGGGTGAGACGGAATTCGCAGGCCCACGGTATCTTGCCCGCCGGTGACGGCATCTAGCACCCGCGAATGGCGCCGCAAAATTAAGGTCATGGGTCCTGGCCAGAACCGGCCTGCTAGTTGGCGCGCAACGGGCGGGATTTCGCTTGCCCACTGCTCCAACTGGTCCTCGCGTGCGAGATGCACAATGAGCGGATGGCCCGCCGGCCTGCCCTTGGCTTCAAAAATACCCCGGACTGCCCCGGGGTTCGAAGCATCCGCACCCAATCCGTATACCGTCTCCGTGGGGAAGGCCACGAGCCCCCCGTCGCGCAAAATGCGCACGGCCCGCTCCAGCAGAGCAGGTTCCATTTACTTCCAATCGCCGCGCAACTCAACCACTCGCGCGCGCAACAACTCCGGTGTCGTATGGCCGGGCGCGACGGCTTCGCCAATCGCCACACCCAAGCGGCGGAATAAGGTGCCCAAGGTGAAACGCTTGAACAAGCGGCGCTCATAGCGCGAAAAGGGCGACTCCCACAGTCCCGAGATCGCCATGGGTAGCACGGGCACTGGCCTGCGTTCCAGGATGCGCGCTACGCCAGGACGGAACTCTCCCACCTCGCCGTCCGCCGTGAGCTTTCCCTCGGGAAAGATGCACACGATCTCGCCCGCGGCCAGCTCGCGGTCCACCTCCTCGAAGGCACGCTCCAGCAATACAGGATCTACCTTGGCCGGGGCAATGGGAATCACCTTCGCGGCGCGAAACAGAAAATTGAGCACGGGCACGTTGTAGATCTTGTGGTCCATGACGAAGCGCACCGGGCGGTGTACGGCGGCGGCGAGCACCATGGCGTCGGCGAAGGAAACGTGATTGCACACCAGCAGGGCCGGGCCTTGCTCCGGAATATTTTCGAGGCCGGTTTTCTTCAAACGGAAAATCGTGTGCACCAGCATCCAATCGACGAAGCGCCACAGATACTCCGGCACCAAGGTATAGATATAGACTGCCACGGCGGCATTGAAAAGCGCGCAAGTCAGAATCAATTCCGGAATCGTGAGACCCACGGCGAGCAACACAGCGGCGATTCCCGCCGCCGCCACCATGAACAGTGCGTTGAGAATGTTGTTCGCCGCGACGATACGAGAGGTGTGGGTGAGCTGAGTGCGCGTTTGAATGAACCCGTAGAGCGGCACGATGTAAAACCCGCCGAACAGCCCCAGCAGAAACAAATCCGCCAACAGGCGGCCGCTACCCGCGCTGCTCAAGAATTCCATCACGGGCCGCATGGAGCCGGTGACCACGGGAGTTGCGAAGTACAGGTCCGCGGCGAAGAGCGTAATGCCGATGGAGCCGAAGGGCACCAGCCCGATCTCAACCCTTCCCGCCGACAACCGCTCGCACAACAAGGAACCCACCGCCACACCCACCGAGAACAACATCAGGAGTAGCGTGACCACGTGCTCATCACCGCCCAGCACGGACTTGGCGTAGTTGGGGAACTGCGAGAGCAGCAACGCGCCGAAGAACCAAAACCAGGAAATCCCCAGCACCGACAAGAAGACCGAGCGCTTCTGCCGCGCGAACCGAATCGTATCCACGATTCCGGAGATGGGATTGATGTCGATCTTCAAGGTGGGATCGGCGCTCTGTGTCCTTGGAACAAACATGCTGCACAGAAAGCCAAAGACCGCCACCCCAACCAGCGCGAAAGCCAGCGTCGAAACGTCCGCGTTGGCGCCCGCGAGTAATCCGGCCACGACAGTGCCAATCAGAATCGCCGCGAAGGTTCCCGATTCCACCAAGCCGTTGCCGCCCGTCAACTCGTCCTCGGAGAGAACGCGCGGCAAGATGGAGTACTTTACCGGCCCGAAAAACGCGGAGTGCGTTCCCATGAGAAACAGCGCGGCGAGTAGCAGCGGAAGACTCTTCAGCGCCAACCCGTAACAAGCCAGCGCCATGATAAGCACTTCGGCGAACTTGATCGTGCGGATGAGAACCGACTTATCGTAGCGGTCCGCCAATTGCCCGCCCGTGGCGGAGAACAACACGAAAGGCAGAATGAACACCCCCGCCGCCAGATTGGCCAGCAACCCTGGGTCAAGGCTCGTGTAGGACGCCGCTTGGTAAGTGACCAGCAGCACCAGCACGTTCTTGTAGAGATTGTCGTTAAAAGCCCCGGACAACTGCGCAAGAAAAAACGGCAGGAAGCGCCGCTCGGTGAGCAGATGAAATTGATTGGGCGATTTCACGGCGTTATCCCATCAACCGGGTGACTGCCTCGCGGTATTTTTCCGCGGTACGTCTCAATACGTCCTCGGGTAAAGCAGGTGCGGGGGGTCTCTTGTTCCATTGTTGCGCCTCCAGCCAATCGCGCACGAACTGCTTGTCGAAACTGGGCGGGCTGCTGCCAGGTTTATAGCTCTCCACGGGCCAGAAGCGTGAGGAATCCGGCGTCAGCGCTTCGTCGATGAGATGAACATTCCCAGCGGCATCGGTACCGAATTCGAACTTCGTATCCGCGATGATGATGCCGCGCGTGGCGGCATAAGCCGCGGCTTCCGTGTAGAGCGCGATCGTTTTCTCGCGCACCAGCGCCGCGCGTTCCTTACCCAGCAAGCGTTCGGCCTCATCGAAGGAGATGTTCTCGTCGTGGGACCCCGCCGGTGCCTTGGTGGAAGGCGTGAAGATCGCGCTGGGCAGCTTATCCGCTTCGCGCAAATTCTTCGGCAGCGCGAGGCCGCATATCGTCCCCGTCTTTTGATAATCCTTCCAACCCGAACCCGCCACATAGCCGCGCACAATGGCCTCGATGGGCAGCGGCTTGAAGCGCTTTACCACCATGGCGCGCCCGGTCACCTGGTCGCGCTCATGGGGAGCCACCACCGATTCCGGCGCGGTGGCGAGATAGTGATTCGGGATAATGTGCGCGAGCTTCTTGAACCAGAAGACCGACACCTTGGTCAGCACCTCGCCCTTGCCGGGAATGGGCGTGGGCAGGATCACGTCGAAGGCGGACAAGCGGTCCGTTTGAATCACCAGCAGCCGCTCACTGTCGATTTCGTACAGATCGCGCACCTTGCCACGGTGAAGAAAGCGCAAGGAAGTAAGCTTGGTTTCGAGGATGGGGTTCATGCAAACTCAGGATTCATGGCGCTTCGCAAAAGCGGCTGCCAGAGGTTAAAGATCGCCGAGTTTAGCAGTTCCCCAATTGCTCAAAGCCTTTGGGTTGGGGTGAGCCGAGACCTTGCCAGAAGGGGACTCTAGCTCTGGGGTCAAGCCTTGTGCTTGTCCCGCTCGGCCTTTGCGATCAGCCGGCTGACGTGGGAGACGGAATATCCTAGTTCCCGCGCGATGTCGCTCATGCTCATGGCTCCTTCGGTGTGCGCCCGGTAGTAAGCCTCCTCGCGCGTCTCGCAGGCTTTCAGCCACTGGCCAAGGGTCAGCGCCTTTCGCCGCCGCGCCTTGGGGACGTCTCGGTCAGTACTGTTTTGCGGCTGCGCGAGCGCTTGCATGCGCTCCACGAAGCTCTCGTCTCCCAGGTAAATCTGCTGGCGTAATCCAGTTTCCCATGGAGACTCAGCCTTGGCGCTCGCCACCAGTTCGGCATAGCGCTGGGCACCGCGGCGGCGGTCCGCCGCATTTCGCACCGGGCGCCCGAGCGCAAAGCTGTGCAGTCCATCGGTATCCAGCCACACCGGCGCTTCCGCTTTCCCCGCATGGGCCCGGTAGCTCGACCAAGGCCAAGCCTCGGGGCGCTTCACCATCTTGGCCCGAACCGGGCTTAGTTCCACGTAACGGCACACGTCCAGCAAGTAGGCGTCCCGGTCCACGAGGATTGCCTTGAAGCGGCCCTGGAACACATTTCCAACCTTGCCGTGGCGTCGGTTGAAACTCTGGGTGTACAAACCGTTGATATGCCGCATGAGGAGCGACAAATTGGCCTGCCGGGTATGCAGCACGAACTCATAATGGGTGCCCATCAGGCAATAGGCGAGCATCTGCCCATCGAAGCGCGAGAGCGCCTGGGCCACGGTGCCGAGAAACCCAAGGCGGTCCGCGTCATCGGCGAAGACAGGTTGGCGCCCGCCGCCACGCGAGGTGACGTGGTAGACGGCGCCGGGGAATTCAATACGCAGAGGACGGGCCATTGCGGCACGTTACGCTGGGATTAGGAAAAGAGCAAGGGGTGACCCTTCGGTTTTGTAAGTACGCGGAGAATCTTGAAGGCATTAACCACGGAACACACGGAATACACGGAAGGGGCATCGTGGTCTTTTCAGTGTGTTCCGTGTATTTCGTGGTCGCAATCTTTCATAGTATAAAGTATAGAGCTGACCCTATTGCTATTGCTTGACCCTGCGCGGCACGGGTGCGCGGATCAGGTAGGTTGGGCTGAACATATTGTGTGAAGCCCAACAGAGCCGGCGGAGGAATGCACAACCACTTTCAACACGAAGGGCCACGAAGGAAAGCGGCGTTGGGCTTTATTGTATTTAGCCCAAACCACAAGGCCGCAGACTCGGATCGGACTAGTCTAAGCCTAGATGCGTTCGTGGCACCCGTGGGTGATGCGCCCCACGTAGCCGGATTAGAAGTAGCGCTTAGTACGAGGCATCCCATGCAGTTATTCCTTAGCGTGCGAAATTTGGCGAGGAAAATGTAGGAATAAGGGGAAAATCTAGAAGAGATTAACTGGATAGTTTCATCCCATCAATGTGTTGGGCGGGTCCGACCCCGAGCCCAAAGAATGGCCTCGGCGATTGCGCTCAATGGCATGAGGAAACCTAACGTTCGGGTTCAGGCGCGGCGGCGCGTTAGCGCCGACGTCGCCTGGAACCCGTTGTTGGGCGACTTTAATCCCACCAACATGCTATTGGCACCATACCCGCCGGAATATTTATTGGTTCGTATGACTGGTTTTCGACCCACCCAGTCCAGACCTCATTCGGGGCGAGATCATCAGGAAACCATGACCGTACCTCCTCTTCTGAACAAGAGGTAATTACCCAGACGGTGTCACTAAACGGCCAGTCCGGATCATCAAATGCGGTGATCTGAACTAGGACAGTTTCTACGCCGTTCTTGTTTAAGAAAGACCGCAACAACTCATAGAACTGCCCAGGTGTTGGGCTTGTGTCAAGATTGCAGCCAATCGACCCAGTTACATTATTACCGTCAAAAAACTCTTCCAGAGTTAAAAGTGCGAACGGTGTGTTACGGTCATTCGGGTCACCGCTCCTGTGTACGCGCTTGGTGATTCTTTCTATTGGCTTCATTGTTTCTCCCTAGCCGCCCAACGTCTTGTTGAGCGGCGTGCCGCTACGAACAGAAAATGAGGCACGCCGCTTCCGGCACGTCCGCTCGAACTAAAGTTGGGCGGCTCTCTTGAAACAGCGCACATTCTGATTCAGATCGTGTCGCGAGAAAGATCCGCCGCGCGTCGAAGCTGCCGCACTTCGTATGCCAAATAGGCGACAAATGCGAGGACGAGTGGCGCCGAAATGGCGAAGAGAATCATTTTTGATTGATCCGGATATGCGCTAAGAAAGGCTAGTGGTGTGACGACTCCTCCACAAACGAGCCCAAAGAGAATTAGGATCAAGAAATAGATCGACGCAGGCACGAGTCGCTCCCGAAAGTTCTTGAGCGAACTTGCAAGGCGGTCGTATTCGCGAGATATCTCTTGCCATTTCCAGATGGCGTACTCTTTCTGCAACCGCATGCTTTTCCAAAAATTATCCGGACCGATACCAGTTTTCTGAAATGGATCGTGTTCAATCTTGGTCTCGCGATAGTCCTGCACACCCCGTGACTCAATTGGCTGCTCCAATAGCAGGGCGCGAGAGAGATCTACCCGGTCGCTCACGATGGCGTCACGCAGCTGTTCGTAGAGTGATGGAAGCTGCTCAAGGAATCTTATATCCTCTTCTGTCGGACGCGGCACTTCGTAGGCCGTATGGCTGAGAAGTTCAAACCGCGGGATCTCGAGGTGGTCGTGGGCAATGCCAGCCGCTTGTTGATTGTGGATTTTTTGAAGCGCTTCCACGGTCCCGAGGCGCACGACATCAGTCCGACGCTTTAATTCTTCCAGCGGACCTATGACGCGATTTAACCAAGCGATGTATGTGCGCCGTTCCTCGATCACTTCCCCGCGCCGCGAAAGCAGCCAAGTGAAAAGGAAACCACCCGCGATGCCTACGATCGCAGCGGTCGATTGGGAAAGAGTCGAGTAAAACCAGTTCGGGTCCAATGAGAGTCCTTTGCGGCTACGAAGACTTGACGTGTCACGTAGCCGCCCAACGTGTAGTTGAGCATCTCCCCCGCGTGCGTGGGAGGGTGTGGAGGGATTCGGTCATGTTCATCGCGTGGGGAGTATGCTCGAACTACGGGTTGGACTAGCCTAGCACGACTCTAGCCCTATGGAAATTCAACGCGGGCATACCGGCGCTGTGTGGCCAGGCGAGGTGACTCGGGTCGGACCCGGCTAAGCCGTTGTGGCTTCAAGGGATTGGTCCCATGGAAGCGTGTTGGCGGGCCTTAAAGCG
>JBJXGQ010000210.1:0-7352 GCA_046160525.1 Burkholderiales bacterium | reverse complement strand
GCGTGCATCCCAAGCATGACGCAGATACAGGAGCATGATGACGCCGAACTCGGCGGAGACTCCGGCCAGGGCGATGAAACCTACCGCTGCCGCCACCGAGAGGTTGTAGTCCAGCAAGTAAAGTAGCCATATACCGCCCACGAGTGCGAAGGGTAAGGTGGCCATGATGAGCAAGGCTTCGCTGAAGCGCCGGAAGGTGAGGTACAGCAGCACGAAGACGATGAGCAAGGTGAAGGGCACCACTATCTTGAGCTTCGCTGTTGCGCGCTCCAGGAATTCGAACTGGCCCGACCAGGAGATGGAATATCCGGCGGAGAGTTTGACGCGCTCGCTCACGGCTTTTTGCATGTCCCGTACCGCCGAGCGCAGATCGCGGCCACGGATGTCCACATAGACCCAGCCCGACAGGCGCGCGTTCTCGCTTCGTAGCATGGGCGGGCCGTCGGTGATGCTAATCTCCGCCACGTCTCCTAGTACAAGCCGCGCACCGCGCTCGGTGACGATGGGGAGCACACGAAGCTTTTCAACAGAGTCCCTAATCTCTCTCGGGTAGCGCATGTTGATGGGAAAGCGTTGCAGGCCCTCCACCGTCTCGCCGATGTTCTCGCCACCCACGGCGGAAGTAACCACCGACTGCACGTCGGCGATGTTCATGCCGAAGCGCGCGGCGGCATCCCGGTGTATGTTGATGTCCACGTAACGGCCGCCAGTCAAGCGCTCAGCCAGAGCGCTGGTGACTCCAGGAACATTTTTCAGCACGCGTTCGAGCTCGCCGGTGACGCGGTCGATCTCGGCCAAGTCCGCGCCGGCCACCTTCACGCCGACGGGGCTCTTGATGCCGGTAGCCAGCATGTCGATACGGTTGCGGATGGGCGGCACCCAAATATTGGCAAGACCCGGCACCCGAACCACCCGGTCGAGTTCCTCGATCAATTTGTCCGGGGTCAGGCCAGGCCGCCACTGTTCGCGCGGTTTGAACTGGATGGTGGTTTCGAACATCTCCAGCGGGGCTGGATCCGTGGCGGTTTCCGCGCGGCCCGCCTTGCCGAACACACGCTCCACTTCGGGAATGGTCTTGATCAAGCGGTCGGTCTGTTGCAGAAGCGAGGCCGCCTTGCCGGCGGAAATTCCCGGGAGCGCCGAGGGCATGTAGAGTAAATCGCCTTCGTCCAGCCTGGGCATGAACTCGCCACCGATGTGTTGCAGCGGCCAGAAACACGCCGCCAACACGATGGTGGAAACTACGAGTGTGAGTTTGGGCTTACGCAAGACAGCATCGAGAACTGGCCGGTAGGCCGCGATCAAGAACCGGCTCAGAGGGTTAGTCCTCTCCTCGGGGATTCGCCCGCGAATCAGGTATCCCATCAACACGGGGATCAAGGTCACGGCCAATCCGGCGGAGGCCGCCATGGCGTAGGTCTTGGTGAAGGCCAGAGGCGAGAACAGCCGGCCCTCTTGCGCTTCCAGCGTGAACACCGGGATAAAGGACAGCGTGATGATCATGAGCGAGAAGAACAATGCCGGGCCCACTTCGGCCGCCGCATCGCCTACAACACGCCAGCGCGCTTCGCCTTCGAGTTTTTCTCCCGCGTGTGTTTGGTTCCAGCGTTCGATATGTTTGTGCGCGTTTTCGATCATCACCACCGCGGCATCCACCATGGCCCCGATGGCGATGGCGATACCGCCCAAGGACATGATGTTCGCGTTCACGCCCTGGTAGTACATGACGATGAAGGATGCCAGCACACCCAAAGGCAGCGAGACGATGGCCACCAGCGCCGAGCGCAAGTGGAAGAGGAAGATGAAGCACACCAGCGCCACTACGATGAATTCCTCCACCAGTTTATGGGTGAGGTTATTCACCGCGCGCTCGATCAATCCGGAACGGTCGTACACCGGTACGATCTCCACTCCCTTGGGCAAGCTGCCTTGCAGCGAGCGCAGTTTTTCTTTCACGGCGGCGATGGTTTCCAAGGCGTTCTTGCCCGAGCGCATGATGATCACCCCGCCCGTCGCTTCGCCTTCACCGTCGAGTTCGCCGATGCCGCGCCGCATTTCCGGCCCCACTTGAATGCGCGCCACGTCGCCCAGGCGCACGGACACACCCGCGTCGCTGGTAGTAAGGGGTACCTTGCGAAAATCGTCCAGGGATTGCAAGTAGCCCGAGGCGCGCACCATGTATTCGGCTTCGCCCAGCTCGATCACCGAGCCACCGGCTTCCTGGTTGGATCTGCGCACTGCCTCGGCCACTCGCGTGAGCGGGATTCCGTAAGCGGCCAGCTTGTCCGGGTCGGGCACGATCTGGTATTGGCGCACCATACCGCCCACGGAAGCCACTTCGGCGACGTTGGGCACGCTCTTCAACTCGTATTTGAGAAACCAGTCTTGAAGCGCGCGCAATTGCGAGGCGTCTTGCGTGCCACCGCGATCCACCAGCGCGTATTGGTAGATCCACCCCACGCCCGTCGCATCCGGCCCGATGGAGGTCTTGGCCGAAGCGGGCAAACGCGCTTGCACCTGGTTCAAATACTCCAGAACCCTTGATCGCGCCCAATACAAATCGGTGCCGTCCTCGAAGAGCACGTAGACGAAGGAATCGCCGAAGAAGGAATAGCCACGCACGGTATTGGCACCAGGCACGGAGAGCATGGTGGTGGTGAGCGGATAGGTGATCTGGTTCTCGACGATGCGCGGTGCCTGCCCCGGATAGGTGGTGCGGATGATGACTTGCACATCGGACAGATCCGGCAGCGCATCGAGCGGTGTCTTGAGCAGCGCGTACACGCCCCAGGCGCTCACCACCGCCGTGGCCATTAAAACCAGGAAGCGGTTCGCGATGGACCAGCGGATGAGCCAGGCGGTCATTTCGTGCCCTCATGCGGCATGTCGTTCAAGCGCGCTTCCACACCCTTGAGACTCGCCTCGGAGTCAATGAGAAATTGCGAGGAGACGACCACGCGCTGGCCGGCGTCAAGGCCGCGTTTGATCTCGGTCTGGCCTTCGCTCTCGACGCCTGCCTCCACTTCCACGGGCCGGAACTTACCGTCCTCCTCGGCGAGCAGCACAACCGTTCGCGTGCCCGTCTGGATGAGGGCCTCGCTCGGCACCACCAGAGCTTGGCTCTCGCGTGTGTCCATGAACTGAATGGTGACGAACATGCCGGGGGCCAAGCGAAGGTCGCGGTTCGCAAGTTCCACGCGCGCCTTCAGTGTGCGCGTCGTCGCGTTCACTTCCGGCAGTATCGCCTGCACCTTGCCCTCGAAAGTGGTGCCCGGCGCCGCGGGGCTAGTGGCCCGCACCTTGGTGCCGGGGCGCAGCAATGCGGCCTGGCTCTCCGGTACCTCGGCGTTCGCCCACACCGTAGAAAGGGAGTTGATGCGAAACAGGACGGTGCCCGCCATCACAGTGGCGCCCTCGCGCACGGATAACTCGGTCACGACGCCACCCATGGGCGCCTTGAGCGTGGTGCGCAGTTGCGTCCGGCCTGTGCTTTCCACGAGGCGGATTTGTTCCTCGCTCATGCCGACTTGGCGCATGCGCTGGCGCGCGCCATCGGCGATGGCCTCCAGCCCGCTTGCCTGCATGCGCCGCACGGAGAGGAATTCCTCCTGGGCTGCAATCCAGTCGGGCCAATAGAGTTCGGCCAAGACCTGGCCCTTCGCCACCCGGTCCAGCGTGGCGCGCACGTGCAACCGCTCCACGTAACCGGTGGCACGCGCTTGCACCACGGCATGGTCGCGCTCGTTGTAGCCGATGCTGCCCACGGCGGAAACACGCGGGGACAGCGTGGCCAGCGTGACTTCGGTAGTGCGCACGCCAAGATTTTGCTGAATGCGGGGGCTGACGCTTACCTGGCTCTCATCGCCAGCGCCCCCGCCGTAGACAGGAACCAGCATCATGTCCATGAAGGGAGACTTGGCGGGCTTATCGAACTTGTTCCCCGGCACCATGGGGTCGTGGTAGTAGAGAATTTTTCTGCCTGTGTCCGGATCGGTGTCGCCGGCTTTGAGACCCGCATCGATGTGCCGGCGCGTAGCCGCTTCGCCTTCCGCGATGCTCGAGGGGATTGCCTTGGGAGGTGCGCTGCTGGGAGGTTTGGCGGCGTCATGTGCCGCCGTGTGCGAAGGCCGCTTGCCGAGATAGGCATACAGACCAACTCCCGCGGCGGCGAGCATGACTACAACGACTGCCACGATGAGATTACGTTTCATGGCGCTTTTCCTCCCGTCGCTGGCGAGGCCGCGAGATGCCCCGCCGGAATCAGGAAATTGAGTTGCGCCCACAAGCGTGCGGTATCCATTTCCAGGCGCAGGCGCTCCGCGCGTACATCGGCTTCATCGCGGCGGCCGTCGAGCACCATCTTGAGAGTGCCCGTGCCGCCACGATAGGCGGCGGTGGCCGCGCGCGTGCGTTCGCTCGCCAACGGTATCAGCGTACTGTCGTAACGCACCAAGCGCTCGCGGTTGCTTTGCCACTCCAGCAACACCGACTGCGTTTCGGCGAGGTGTTCGCGCGTGGTCTCTTCGCGTTCGGCACGCATCTGTTGCACCGTCGCGAGCTTGGCGGCGAGTTCGCGGTTCTGCCTCTGCTCCCGGCGCCATTGCAACGGAAGCGAGAAATTGAGCGACACCATGTTGGAATAGGCGGGGCCACGCTGGCTCGCCATGAACTCAACGCTCCAGTCTGCGCGCCTATCCGCTTGGGCGATGTTCGCATCGGCCTGCGCGACCTGCTCTTGCCTGGCCATCATGGCAATCTCGGGATGACCGAGCAACTGGGCATCGAGAGCTTGTGCATGCAAGCGCACGTTATCCATCACGGGCGGGGCGCCCAGTTCTGTGCGGCCAGCTTCGCCCACCCAGCGCACAAGCACAATAGTGGCCGACTCTATTTGGCGTTCGGCTTGGGCAATGCGGTCCTCAATTTGCGCGACAACCGAGCGCGCCGCGAAGATATCTGCTTGCGCACCGCGAGCGCCCCGGTAGGCCGCTAGCGCTGCTTCCACTTGCAGTTGCGCTTCGGCGCGTTGCTCCACCAGCAGGCTCCGAACTCGCCCCAGGAAAAAGCGGTCAAGCCAGGCCAGTGCCGTGTTGCGCTGAAGCTTGGTGAGGGCAAGGTCCCGGCCGGCTTGCGCCACTTCGGCTTCGCGCTCGAAACGGGCCGAGCGCAGCTTGCGTTTGTCTTCCCGCGTCAGCTCTTGCATGAGCCCAATGGAGCGCATGGTCATGAAATCGCGCGAGAGACTGAACTGGTCCGGCCCGTCGATGGGCAGGTTGTTGATACCCGCCTTCAGTGTGGGATCGGGGCGTTGTCCGGCCGCGACCGCCATCTCGCGCGCGGCGGCACTCGCGGCGTCCTGGGCAACTAGTTGCCGTGAACGCTCTTGCGCCAGGCGCAAGGCGTCCTCGAAACCGAGCGCGGGCTGGGCGGCATGGGAGAACGAGGACAGGGCCAGCAGACATGCGGCCAATGCGCGTGGGCGCAATGTACTTGGATAACACATGGAAACTCCGTGAGCGGAATGCAAGCGGTGAAACGGCCTTGCGACCCGGCATTCACCGGGTCATTTCACGGAGGAGGCGCTACAGATTGAGACTACAGAAGAGATCGAGGGGAGGAGGGCCGGTGCCGCGCTGAGCATGGCGCGGATGCCACTGCCCGGAAGGGACCAGATTACTGGGGCTGTACGGAAGCCACAGCACCACCGTATCCATGGCGGGCAGCGCGGGGATCTGGGCATGCGCGCCACTCTGGTCAGCTGCCTGGCAGTGCGCGAGACACAAGGCGGCCTCGGTTCGCATCCCGCAGTCTTCGGGCATATCCGAGAAGGCCATCGCAGGCGTCGCGCTGGCGGAAACGCATGGCGCGAACGCCAGCACCGCTTGCGCATGGAGCAGTAGCGCTACGGCGAGCAAACGCAGAATGGAAGTTCTCATGAAGGGATTCTAGACCGAACTGCGTTTCGTGCGTGGTTTTTCGGCAAGAGGCGATGCGAGCACCGCGGTATCGCGGCCCGCGGCTTTTGCTTCGTATAGCGCGGCATCGGCTCTTAGCATGAGGGCACTTAAATCTTGATCGGTCTCGGGCCTATAGACGGCTAGCCCAATGCTCACCGTGACGCTAAATCCCGCAAGTTGCAGGATACTCAATGCGCAGCGGTCCCGGATGGCTTGGCGCACACTCTGCGCGATAGCCATGGCTTCCTCCGCCCCGCACTTGGGCAGGGTGACAACGAATTCGTCGCCTCCATGGCGCGACACAATATCCGTCTCGCGCAAGGTGGCTAGCAAAGCGGCCCCCACGGCTTGCACGACTTGGTCCCCAGTGCCGTGTCCGAATCCGTCGTTCACGGCCTTGAAGTTGTCGATATCCATCATGAATACGGCCAACGGCTGGCCATCCAGACCCGCTTGCTGCATCGCCGCGCCCAAACGCTTTATGCCGGCCAGGCGGGTGAAACATCCGCTCAGCGAATCATGGGTCGCCGTGTACTCCAGCTCGGCGTTTTTGCGCTCCACTTCGTTGCGCGAGACCTGCAGCTCATGCAAGGTTTGCGTCAAGCGCTCGTTGATAAGGTGCACGGTGGACACATCGTCGAAGGTCACCACGCAGCCTCGTACCTTGCCACCCGCGTCCAGCACGGGAGAGCAATTGACCATCAACTGCCTCGCCTGGCCCGAGGAAGAATTAATCACCAGCATGTGCCCCGTGGAGGGGGTTCCCTTCTCCATGGTCCTCACCCAAGGATGCTGCGCGGCGTCTCCGGGTAACCCTCCCGCCAGCCACGGAATCGCCGAGAGTTTTTTACCGATGACGGAAGCGCTCTCGGCAGCGGGGAGCATATCGAAGGCGTTATTGGTCATCAGCACCCGGCCTTTCCGGTCCAAGACGACTACACCTTCCGTCATCGTATTGAAGGCGGTTCGCACACGCTCCGGAATGACGGCGGAGGGATCCAAGACCGAGAGCGCGCGCCGCAGATATAACCAGTAAAACAACGAGCCGACCACAATGAAGTGCATCACGACAATGGCGAGCGGATGCAGTGCAATGTCCGCCAGGGTGTTTTCATCCGCCGCGGTGTATGCGATTTCAAAGCGTCCCCAGCGCTTCTTATCCTGCATCAAGGGGATGAGGATGTCCGTGGGGGTGGAGTTTCCACCCTCGGGCTCGGTCCAGGTCTTGGCATGATCGCCGGATTTGACGGGGAGCGACCAGTCCGCCTTGCGCACCGCGATGGAGCGTATAGATGGGTCATGCTTGCGCGCCGTGTCGAAGGCTAACTGCAGGGTCTTCAGATCGCGCTTCTGTAACAACACCGCCGATTGCACGGCCAGGCTCTGGGCGAACGT
>JBJXGQ010000209.1:0-2525 GCA_046160525.1 Burkholderiales bacterium | reverse complement strand
CCGTGTAGAGATCGACCGATCGGCCGGCGCTGAAATGCGCTCTCATCGCAGATTGCCACCGGCTCGACACGCCAGCGAGCCATTTTTCAGTACTCTGCTTTGAATGAAAGGAGAGGCAATGCTTAGGAACAAGGAGCGTTGGGTGGGTCCATTTGAGATCCAGAGATTTCTCAGTCGTTGTCACACCAGGTCGTTTCCCAGACCTCAGGTATCGAGGAGCTGCTACGTCATCACGCGTTACCATTGGCGGGGATCTCCCGATGAGAGATCATTCCCGTTATATGTTGGTGGCAATACCGGAAAGACGAAGCGGTTTCGTACAAGAGTCGGCGATTTGCTAGCTGACGCATTTGGATTGTTCGGCAGTACCGGGCGGCACTCAGGCGGACAGCGTCTGTTCAGGTGGAGCCGCCGGCACAATGTCAGTCCATTAAAGCTCTACGTCGCATGGGTGGTAGGCGTGAGTTGCCACAGATGTCTTGAAGTTCGGCTCTGCAAGGCCTTAAAGCCGCAACTCAATAGAAAGGCGCCAGCTCGTTGTGGTGTTCATCGTGCGGCGAGGCAAATCACGCCAGGCTAGGGCTGCAAGCACTCTGCGCGTTCATAGTTGGCGGACAGGCGCGCCGTTGAATTCCCCCATTCGGGAGGAGAAGATGCGATCACGCACCTGATAGACTTGCACTCCTCAAGGGGGTTCACGATGGGCCAATCGCTTGTACCGTATATTCGGCAGTATGCTGACCTCGACAAAGAAGTAGACAGCTACCGACGCGGAGAACTTAGCGAATTTACAATTTCCCACTACTACTATGTCTGGCGCCTATTCATTGCTTTCATGGGTTCGAAGGATGTGTGGAAGGCCGATTCAAATGACATTGCCCGTTGGATGGTTTCCCGCGTTCGCAAGGGCGTTACTCCGCGCACAATTTATCGCGACTTGGGTGGCATCAACTATTACTTTGAGGTCTTAGGAAAGGGTGCCAATCATGGCAAACCCGGAAAAGGCACTCGGATCAGCCCCACTAGGGACGATTTGATCCGCCGCGTGATGCGCGGCATGCACCGTAAGCATGGACGTCCAATGGAGCGTAAGACACCGCTGCTATTGGACTCGCTTGAAAAAATGCTGGATCAGGAACCTAACGATCACGTTCGCGGCATCAGAAACAAGGCAATTCTAGCCTTAGCCTGGGGCGCCGCTTTGCGCGTCAATGAAACCCGAATGTTGGATGTTACGCCGGAGGGCAACGGAATGGGTTGGGTGGAAATCTCCGACGATGGCGTGCTGGTGCATCTTCGGCGTAGCAAGGCAAATCGCTACGGCAAGCGTAAGGAGATCTATGCGGTGCCCGCTCGTACCGGCGCTCCAAAGTACTGCCCGGTTCGACTCCTACGCCAATGGCTCAAAGCCAGCGGTCATGCATCCGGGCCATTGTTTCTGCCAGTTGGCACCTCTCGTGTTCCCCGAGATGGGCGGCTTCATCGCGGTACGATTCGAGCACTCGTAAAGCGCGCTGCTCGTGCAATCGGCCTGGATGTCAGTCATGTCGGCGGGCAGAGTTTGCGGGCCGGTTGCCTCACATGGCTAGCAATGCAGCAGGTAAACATCTACAAGATTCAGGATCACTCGGGTCATCGGGATATACGCAATCTGATCGACTACATTCGAAAACCCAAAAGTGCAAAAGACAGCGCGCTTACCGGCACTAGATGGACCGTGTGACTTTCGCCTCTGGAGTCGCAAGGTATCTCGCTTCAAACGTCATCGGAGTCGCCAGTACTGGCGGGAGATGTTTGAGGAGCCTTATCAGACCTAGTCCCCGCAAGGTCCTGTGTGCGAACGAAACGACGGTCATTCCACCTTGTCGCTTCTGAAACTGGACATCGTGGTCGAGTCGTTCAAATGCTGCATACATCGTGCCCGGCGAGAACTGGCAATTGAGCCCGTACTGCGCAAAGGCACGCTTCATCCTGCCTAAGGTCACAAAATTCAGCGATCGCCAGAGGTCAGTGTCGCCAATCCTTGGGAGCAGCCAAGCAGTGGCGCGAGGGACCAGCGGCACCAGCGGAATGCCGAAGTGAGGCTCATAGGGGATGAGATAATTCGGACAGGTATGGCGCACAACGCCGCCCGGCTTCAGCACGCCGCACATCGCGGCGACGGCCGCCTCCAGATCGGGTATATGCTCCAGCACATTCACTGAGAACTGGACATCAAACAGGCCGTGTATCTCCGGGCGTAGATCCGCGGCACCGATCGACAGATACGGGAAATTGGGGGTTTTTAGCCTCTCTCGCAGGCACACACCGATCACCGCATTCTGATCGAACCCACCAAGACCAGGCTCTATTGCGACCACTTCAACTCCGCTGCGGTGAAGTACCAGCGAGACGATCCCGATTCCTGCGCCGACTTCGAGAACGCGCTTACCCGTTAGGTCAATGCCGTCGAGGAGCCGCAATCCAATTGCCGCTTCGCCCAGCGATGTTTGCACGCGGGCCTGGATCTCCGGTCGAGGGCGAGA
>JBJXGQ010000208.1:0-9042 GCA_046160525.1 Burkholderiales bacterium | reverse complement strand
GACATCGCCCACGTGCAAGCCGGTGCCGGGGACCTGGCCGGGGCACTCGAGACGGCCATCCAGATTCCATCGGTTGGGGACGCAAATGCTGTGCTCCAGCACATAAGTCTTTCGCAGGCCAGAAAAGGCGACATCGCTGGAGCTTTAAAGACTGCGGCGTTATACAGTCCGCACTCCGATCTGCGGTCTCGCGTAGCGATGGTCCAGGCCGAAAGGGGCGACTTAGCCGGCGCCCTCAAAACCGCCTCCTCGATGGAAAAGGACACGAAGGATTACTACACGAGATCCATGGTTCAGGCTTCATTTGCCCAGGCACAAATAAGGGGTGGCAACGCCGGTGGTGCACGGAAAACCTTGGCGTCGGCGCGCGATTCGGCCGGGTTCGTTTCGGATGCTGGCCTCAAGGATGCGGTACTGCGCCATATCGCTCATGTCCAAGCCGAGGGCGGCGACGTGGCGGGAGCCATGGTCGTTACCGGCCAGATTCAAGACGCTTATTGGAAGGGTATGACACAAAGCGATATCGCCGAAATCCAAGCCAAAGAAGGCGACATAGCAGGAGCACTCAAAACGGCGGGCGCAATTCAATACCACGACAACGATATGCAAAGTGGCGCGCTGGTCCGTGTCGCGGAAATCCAAGCCAAGAACAGTGACTTTGCTGGGGCTCTTCGAACCTCTCGTATGATCCCGAGCAATGACCGAAAGGCGGGCGCCCAGCGCATCATCGCGCAACTGCAGGCCCAACGCGGCGAACTGGCGGGAGCCCAAAAAACCGCAAGCATGATCCAGGATGTTACCCATCAAAATGAGGCGCAACTGGCCGTGGATACTGCCCGGATCGAGGCGGGAGACTTGGCTACGCTCTGGCGGCAAAGACTGGATGACTCCAACTCCGACCACGACGCGGCGCTCAATACTTCGCCATTCCTGGATTTGCCAAGTCACCTGCATTCGGTGTCCGCATTGAAGGACCCCAAGGAACTCTTTCAGGGGCTCTACCGAACTTGCATAGATATGCTTGACGCGGAAAGGGCGATCAAACGCATGCTCGAAAAACAGGCGATATGATGACCCAGGAAGGGAACGTCATCGACACTACCGATCGCATCACCCCAAAATTTGCCAAGGACTGGTCGCGCCGTGCGTCTAACCCAAGAGCATTTAAATAAGGAACACCCGAATGTACCGACTACCTAGCCTTCCGTTCTTCAAGCGACCGTTACAGGCTGTGTCACTGAAGCATTTGCTAGCCATAGCGTTGCTCAGTCAGTTGCCCATGAGTGGGGTCATGGCCGAATCTATCCCGGCATTGCCGGAAATTTCCCCCGCTGTCGCTGCCGAGTACCCAAACCTTGTCGCTCGTCGTGCAGTGCTGGTGGGCGAACGCGCCGTTCTGCGCGAGCGCACCGGCCAACATAATGATGCGTGCAACAACGTCGAGGAGGATAGCCCAGAGGCGGCCCGTTGCGACATTGCCCGCACGGCGCTGGTGGCCGAAACTAGCCTTCATATCCAGGCGGCCAAGCAATTTATCGCCATGTTGGAAACCGCCCACGGGAAAGTATTCTTCCTGTACGCATTGCAGACCCGCACTTTGATTCCGATGGCAGGTGGTGGCCATCCAATCGACGCGCCGGGCGCTCCACCGCTGAGTCTGCGCGGGCTAGTTGGCGGAACAACGTGGACCTACGGGTTTCGGCGGCCTTACGTTAAGTGCGAGAAGAAGTGCCAAGACGGTATGAAGCGGAATCTGGAGGGCCAACTAACCCTCTTTTGCTCGTCGCAACGCAATCCCAAGGCCTGCCTCGCGGCAGGCCTACCTTTTACGCCGGACATGTATGACCTGGTCGTTTCCATGGGAAGTTCGCACTCGGCCATCGAGGACCTCGCCACCCGCGTGTTGTTCGACGGGGCGACGTTCGGAGAGTTTTCCCGGCAAAACAAGGAGATCTTCGCCAGCTTGAAGGGACGAGAGTTCGCCACGCTCGACTGTCACAGCAACGGTGCTCTGGTATGTCTTGCCGCACTGCGCAGCGGCGACACGCACGCGAAGGAAGTCCGGCTGTTCGGGCCTCAGATGAACCCCGAGGCGGCGAAGCGCTGGCAGGAGTACGCCGCCAACACGAATACGACGATTAAGATCTACATCAACAACGGCGATCCGGTCACGGCGATCTCCTGGAAACAGCCGGCTCCGCAAGGGCCCATCGAAAAAGCGTTCACCGCCGCTTGGCTCTCCAGTCCAGCGACAGGTCCTGCCGCTTTCGCGGAAGCGCTTTTCCATACATACGCGGACAGCAAGACGGGCGTAATGGACAAAACTCTAAAGGAGTATGGCTTCGAGGTGACGCGATCGAGTTGCAAGGACTTGCCTAACATCGACTGTCATTCCATGACGCTCTACGAGACCAAGGTCACTCGCTAGTCCAATGGTCATAATGCGCACCCATCTCCTTCTATTGATAGTGGCGGCCACAGCCGCTGCTTGCGGGCCGCCTACCGCGGCGCCCCCCGCGCCCTCCGCGCTCGAGGAGGCGGCACGCATCATCCCGGCGCGGGGTATGTGCGCAACCCTCATTCCCAATGAGTGGTCGTCTTCGTGGCCCGTGCCGTCCAAGCGCGGTGGAGCTTTGCACTACCGAATTTTCTTTTATGGGCGCGAGGGCCATCCGAGCCAAGGCTTCGTTTTTCACGCTCCCCAGGGCGAGGCCTCTTTCACGCCCGGCGGCCAAGTGCTCGATTGCCGCCGGCTCCCCGGCGAGCCCGTGACCATTCCGCCCGACGCGCGCTTCGAGTCCATGACGCTCGGCGAGATCGGAGTCCTCTCGTCTCGCCTTTACGCCGGTACCGAGGCCGTAGCGCAGTTGTATGTTACGGGCCGCGAAACCGGCGAGACGGATCGCGCGCGTGTGGCGGCCTTCGCCCGAGACTTCGCCGCCCTGGCGGACCCTGCGCATGCTGGCGCCTACCGCAGCCTTGACCCTGACTTCTGGGCCTGGGTTGAGAAGAACGGCGGCACGGCACCAGACCAAGAAGGATGTGACCAGCGAATCGCCCTGGCCACCCTTATTGCTAATCCAGATGCCTATCATGGCAAGGCGTTATGGATTAACGCCTACACGACAATCGATTTCGAAAACATGACCGTGTGCCCATCCGAGAATGAGAGGCAAATGAAAAGTTGCCTCTGGCTAGTCATAGACGATGGCCCGTACAAAACCGAGAAAGACTATCAACGCTATGAGTCCAAGTTGAAAATATGGAAGCAGTGGGACCGGCAAACGATCGCTATCCGAGGGACGTTCGATAAAGGTGGGCGAGGGCATCTCAGTATGTGGCCCGGAGAGATGAGGACCGTCACCGAGGCATGGGGACATGATGGCGGCTGGAATTTCTCGGCCAATCGCGCCGTATCGCGCTCCGCCTGCGCGGATGCGACGGTGCCGTCGCCGGCTACACCAGTTGTCCGTCGCGCAAACTAACCGAGAACGGCCGCCACCCGTCCGGCGGGTCCCACTCTCCCTCCCCGTGCACTAATTCACCGTCTATTCGCTCGACTACCACACCATCGATTCCGAGGGGTTCGCTTTGCCATATCGCGGCGCCGCCGGGTGCTACCAGGAAAAGACGTTCCGCGGATGCCACCAGAAGATCGTTTTGCGCCTGATACATGTGGCCGAAGTAACTGCCGAGGCGAATCGCGGAAACGCGCCGGGTTCCTAGGTCCACCAAGTAAACCTGTTCACCCCATCCGATCGTTACGAACTGCGCCCATATGCGGGCCTCCTCAAAGGCGAAGGTTTCACCACTGGAACTGTAAAGATCGATTCGGAGGAGGGGTTTTTCATCAGCCTCGACCGTGACGAAACGTTTGGGAGTGCGACCGGGGAGAAACGAACCCAACCGGACCGGTTCCATGTCCATCCAACGAGTCTCCAGCGTTCGCGCGACTGTGCTTCGAAGCGTGTGCGAAGAGCCTAGCAAGGTTGCGGAAGAAATCTTATCTTCATGGGAAATTCATTCTACGCTTGGCATCGCGTTTCCAGGGAGCGAAACGCGGACCATGCGGTGTCTCTGCTCACGAAAAAGCAGGGGATCACCCATCTGGCCGAAGCCGTGCGCAACCCCGCGAGGCGAACTTCTGCTTCGGTGAGGGCCGCATGAACTCAAGCGGCTTGGAGCAAAGTCGTAAAGTCAAACAAGAGTCTTCAATCTAGGAGAACCGCGATGAAGCTTCGAATCGTTTGGTAAAGCCGGCAGACCCCAATCCCACCGGAGAGCAACATGCAATGGCTAAAACGCATCGGTAAAACCTTGCTTTCCCTGGTGGGTACCGTGGTGGCCATACTACTGGTGCTGGCCGGCATTAATCTCATCGATGAGGACCTCAATCTCGCGATCCAGCCGATGCTGCAAGTACGGGCCATGTCCTTGGCGCCGGAACGAAATGGCTATTTTTACCTGCTCGGTTTCAGTGCCGCGGCGGACAAGGATCCCCATGCCGTGGGCCTGGAGATAGATCAGCTTGCCCGCGCGCATTTCAGCAACGGTGGTTCGCTCCTTGTTGAGCCGAGGATCGATGCGAAGGTAGCCGGTGAGGCCCCGCCCTTGCCCAAGGGTACTCACAGCTTGTGCGATCCCCGGAGGGATCCCTGTCTGGATCGCTATCTCTCGGCTAGCAGCCTTGCCGGTCTCGAACAAGCTGCCGCTCCCTATCTCATGCGCTATGCGCGACTGACCGCCTACCCCGGATATGAAGACCGGCCACCATATACGTATCACGACCTGTATCCGGTGTATGGAGACGTGTCGGTCACGAGCAGACTGGTTGTCGCCCGCGCCGCGCAGATGATCGCGGCCGGCCGGCACCGCGAAGGTGCGCAACGCATCGCTGGCGACATCCGCTTCTGGCGCCAGGAGCTGGCCGGATCCAACCACTTGCTCGGCAAGATGATGGCGTGGAACAGAATCACCGCGGACCTGAAACTCATCAACGAGTTGATCGCGCGATATCCCGCATTCGCCGCCAAGCAGTCCACGCTGCTGGCTCAGATGACCTTGCCTTTGAATCCCGCGGAGACCGAGTTCTGCATCGTGAGCCGCAACGAACGAACCGCTGTTATCCGCCTGCACCATGCGTTTGGCCGCTCGCCATGGCAATCCCGGAAGGAATTACGCGACCTTGAACAACTCAGCGACTCACTCATCGCCAAGTATTTTTCACTGGTGGCTCCGGTTGGATACCTGTCCAATGCCACGCTCAACTTAATCGCCGAGGTGCATGCCGCGGAAGCGCTTGTGTGCGACGCAAAACCCGCCGCGCTGCCACAGGCGTTGCGGGAGGCGAAAACCCGGGTCACCGCCCTGATGCACAAACGCACTAGTGGCTTGGCCATGCTCTACAACCCGGCCGGAAAAGCGTTACACGATCCGGACTATCCTTCCTTCGAAGAAGAGTACCGTTTTCGCCTGCATGACCTGGACGGCTATCTACGTGCCACGGCCCTGCATGCGCGCATCCGCGCCACCGGCTCCAAAGGCGGCGCTATTCCCGCCCTTATCGCGCAGGCGGGCGAGAATTACCATGACCCTTATACCGGCAAGCCGGTTGTGTGGAATCCCCCTGAGCACATGCTGGCGGTGACGCAGAACGCCAAGGCAAACGGTAAGGCGGGCGGGGTGGCTGTGGTCGAGCTTGGCAAATAACACTACCAACATACCGGTGCTGGCGCCGAACTACGCAACCAACGTGGCGAAGTGCGATTCACAAGATCCCATGCAGCAAGGATGTTCGTATTGCCCGGGCCATAAGCGCCTAAAGTCCCAATCGTCTCCTTCCGTTAACTGCTTCGCCCGCGCTCACGCGGGCGAGCAGGGCAATGGTGGCGATTCCTATGCCCTGAAACTCACTAAGAACAAGGGGTTACGTCCGCTTCGGGCGGATTTCTAGGGACATAGATGTTTCTCATAATCGGTTACGTAATCATTTTGGCGGCATCGGTGGGGACCTACGCCATCCACGGCTCCTTGGCGGCGCTGTGGGTGCCAACGGAATATGTGGCGTTGATCGGGCTCATGATCGGGGGCATGGTGGCCGGTAACGGGACCAAGGCGATCAAGGCCACGCTGGGGGCCTTGCCCTCCTTGTTCAAGGGTTCGGCCTACACCAAGACGTTTTACATGGACATGCTGGCCATGATGTACGAACTCCTCACCAAGATTCGCAAGGAGGGCTTGATGTCCGTCGAGGGCGACGTCGATAACCCCGAGGGCAGCCCTATCTTCACCAAGTATCCCTCCTTCCTCAATAACCACCACGCCGTGGAGTTTCTCACGGACTATCTGCGCATCATGGTGGGAGGAAATCTCAATGCCTTGGAGATCGAGGCGCTGATGGATGCCGAAATCGAAACCCACCACCAGGAAGCTCACGTCGCCCCCCACGTCATGTCCAAGGTGGCCGATGCGGTGCCGGCCTTCGGGATCATTGTGGCGGTGATGGGGGTAGTGAACGTGATGGGTTCCGTAGGCCAGCCGCCCGCCATCCTGGGCAAGATGATCGGTGGTGCCCTGGTGGGTACCTTCCTGGGGATCTTGATCTCCTACGGATTTGTCGCGCCCATCGCCAGCCAGCTCGAACAAAAGATGGAAGAGGGCGGCAAGATCTACCAGTGCATGAAGGTGGTGCTGCTGGCGAGCATCAACGGCTACGCGCCTCAGGTGGCCGTGGAGTTTGGCCGCAAGACGCTGTTCTCCACCGAGCGCATGACGTTCCAGGAACTGGAGGACGCGGTCAAGGGCCGCAAGAAATAGCGGTGCCAGTTCTCACGCCTAGCCAGACGCCATGAGCGACGAGTCGCAAAGACCCATAGTCATCAAGCGCATCAAGAAGGTGGCCGGCGGCCACCATGGCGGCGCATGGAAGATCGCCTACGCCGATTTCGTCACGGCCATGATGGCCTTCTTCTTGTTGATGTGGCTGCTGGGATCTACCACCAAGGCCGACCGTGAAGGCATCTCCTCGCACTTCAAGAATCCGTTGAAGGTCTCCTTGATGGGGGGCAGCGGAGCGGGGGACGCCACTAGCATCATCAAAGGTGGCGGCACCGATTTAACGCGCAGTACTGGCCAGGAAAAGCGTGGCCCCAAAGCCTCGGGGCAACAAGTCACCGAAGTGTCGGAGTCCGAGGCCAAGACGGCCCAAAAGGAGAAGCAGGCTCTCAAGGAACTCCAGGAAAAGATGGTGGCCGCCATCGAAGCCAATCCCGTCTTGAATCAGTTCAAGAACCAGATCTTGATCGACATCACCGCCGAGGGCTTGCGCATTCAGATCCTGGACGAGCACAGCCGGCCCATGTTCGCCTCCGGTAGCGCGCATTTGCAGCCTTACACGAAGGTGCTCGTGCACGAGATCGGGAAGTTCTTGAACGATGTGCCCAACCGCATCAGCGTGTCGGGTCACACGGATTCGGTGCCCTACCCAGGCGGAGAGAAGGGCTATAGCAATTGGGAGTTGTCCGCGGACCGGGCGAATTCGGTACGCAGGGAATTGCTCTCGGGCGGCATGGAAGAGAGCCGCATCGTACGGGTGATCGGGCTTTCATCCTCGGTGATGCTGGACCCCTACGACCCGGCCAATCCGATCAACCGAAGGGTGAGTTTGATCGTGATGAACAAGAAGGCGGAAGAAATCGCCGCCAAGGATGGAGGTGTCATCGACGCGAAGGATATTCAAGGCGCGCCGGACATCAGCAACGCAGTAGAAAGCCAAGCGGAGGAAGTCAAACAGGAAATCGCCCATGTCACTCCATCTGAGCCTGCCAAGCCTTAACAAGGAGGCAACGGCCAAGGCCAAGCCGCAGCGTGCCACGCCCCCCATCGTTCTCGCCATGCTGGCGCAGGCCGCCGGCGCCGGCGTAACCCTGTTCCTGCTTTGGTTACTGCCCGTCCCCGACCGCTGGGGTGAGTTAAGCGCTGCCCTGTGCCACGGATTAGTAGCGGCGGTTGCTGGCAGGATGCTCGGATTAGCTCCGTGGTGGATACCGATCAACGTGGGTTTTGTTCCCGTGGCACTGGTGGCCACCGGCTCGGAATTGAGCCCCGAGTGGTTCCTCAGCGGATTCGTGGCCTTGGGATTGGTGTACTGGAGTTCTTACCGCACGCAAGTGCCGTTGTACCTCACCAGCAGCGCGGGTTGCCGGGTGGTGGCGGAAATTCTGGAGCGAGAGAAGGGCAGCAGCTTTCTCGACATAGGCAGCGGATCGGGCAGCGTGCTGGCGCACGTGGCGCGGCGCTTTCCCGGTGTGGCCTGCGAAGGCGTGGAACTGGCGCCCTTGCCCTATTGGATCAGCCGCCTTCGTTTTACCATGAGTAAGAACTGCCGGGTGAATTGGAAGGATTTTTGGAGTCTCGACCTGTCGCGTTACGACGTGGTCTATGCCTTCCTCTCGCCCGTACCCATGAGTGCCCTTTGGGAAAAGGTACGCCGCGAGATGCGCCCCGGTACGCTTTTCATCAGCAACTCTTTCCCCGTCGTAGGCGTGGCACCCAAGGAGATTCTCGTGGTGCCAGGCCCCATCAAGCGCAAGCTCTATCTCTGGCGCATCTGAATGCGCATCCGTTCGCCATGCTCTCGCTGAAGGACTGGGTCCGGTCCCTCTCGGGTACCAAACTGCCGGTGCTGCGCGCCACCCTTGGCAGCCTCGCCGGTTTGAAGGCCCGCGAGGAAAGCATTACGGCTCGCGACGTATCGAAGGTGGTATTGCAAGACCCGCTGATGGCCTTGCACGTCCTGCGCTATTCCCAATCGCGCATCACGCAGCGCCAACTGACGGAGATCACCACCATCGAGCGCGTGCTCATGATGTTCGGTCTGGGAAGCTTCTTCCGGCATTGTGCGGATCTCAAAGCCATCGAAGATGTGCTCGCACCCTATCCCGTCGCGCTGCAAGGGGCCTTGGGCGTGATGAGCCGCGCGGACCACGCCGCACATTACGCGCGAGCCATCGCCGGGTTGCGCTTCGACGTGGAGGTGGACGA
>JBJXGQ010000207.1:0-6625 GCA_046160525.1 Burkholderiales bacterium | reverse complement strand
AGCCGGCCGCGCTTTTGTCCATATTTTGATTGGAATGATCATTGGCGCCATGGTGGCGTTGCATGAGGTCCGCCCCAGGGATGTGCAAAAACCCCTGGCCCGCGCACTCACCGAGCGGGTTGACCGGCTGGGCGACGCCTTTCGCCGAATCGTGTTCGCGCAGATCCGCATCTCGGCGCTGAACACGACGCTGACGGCGATCTACTTGACCGTGGTCCTTCCCCTCTTCGGAATTCACCTGCCACTCACGAAGACCATGATCGCGGTGACCTTCCTGGTGGGGCTGCTGCCCGTCATCGGCAATCTGATTTCCAACACCGTTATAGTCGTGATCAGCCTGGGGCACTCTGTTAACACCGCCTTCGCTTCGCTCGCGTTCCTGGTGATCATTCACAAGCTCGAATATTTTGTGAACGCGAAAATCGTAGGCACGCAGATTCGCGCGCGCGCTTGGGAAATTTTGGTGGCCATGCTGACCATGGAAGCGGCCTTCGGCATCCCAGGAGTGGTGGCCGCGCCCATTTACTACGCCTACATCAAGGATGAGCTCACGCAGCGGGGGCAAATCTAGTGGCGCCTTCCTTCAAGCTGGCCATCGTCCCGGTTACTCCTTTCCAGCAGAATTGTTCTTTACTGCGCTGCGAGGCCACGGGGAAAGGCGCGATCATCGATCCGGGCGGCGATCTCGATAGGATCCTTGCCACCGCCAAGAAACTCAACATGGAACCGGAGAAGATCTTCTTGACGCACGGGCACATCGACCATTGCGGCGGAACCGCCGAGTTGCGCAAGCGTCTCGGGGTGCCCGTGGAAGGGCCGCAGAAGGAAGAGCGCTTTTGGATAGACCAGTTGCCCGAGCAGGGCCGCATGTTCGGCTTCCCCCATATTGAAGCCTTTACCCCCGACCGCTGGCTGGAAGAGGGCGATACCGTGAGCTTCGGAGAAGTGACGCTACAGGTAATGTTCTGCCCCGGCCATACGCCAGGCCACATCGTATTTTTTTCCCCGCGGGAGCGGCTCGCAATCGTCGGCGACGTCCTGTTTCAAGGCTCCATCGGCCGCACGGACTTTCCCCGGGGCGATCATGCCGCGCTGATTCGCTCCATTCGCGAAAAACTTTTTCCCTTGGGGGACGATATCGCTTTCGTACCTGGGCACGGCCCCATGTCCACCTTCGGCGAGGAACGCGCCGGCAACCCCTTCGCCGGCGACCGCGCCGTGGCGCAGTGAATCCCTCGGAATATTTTCCCAGCTTGGCCCACCTGGAGACGGCCGCCCAGACCGTGTACGCGGTAATGCCGCCTACCCCGCAGTACAACTGGCCCGTGCTCAGCCAAACACTGGGACTGGAACTTTGGGTAAAGCATGAAAACCACACGCCCATAGGCGCCTTCAAAATTCGTGGCGGCCTCACCTACTTCGACGATCTGTCACGCCACCCCCCTTCCGGTGTAATAAGCGCCACGCGCGGAAATCACGGACAGTCCATCGGGTTCGCCGCGCGCAAATACGCAATTCCCGCCACGGTGGTGGTGCCCCACGGCAATAGCACCGAGAAAAACGACGCGATGCGCGCGTTCGGGGTGAAACTGATCGAGCATGGAGAGGATTTTCAAGCCGCGAAGGAACATGCCCAAGCCCTGGCGGTGCAGGAGAAGCTGCACATGGTTCCGTCCTTCCATCCGCTCCTTGTACGTGGCGTGGCCAGCTATTCCCTGGAGCTGATGCGAGCACTCCCCAATCTGGACGTACTGTACGTGCCCATAGGATTGGGCTCGGGAATAAGTGGCGCCGTGGCCGCCCGCGAAGCGCTAGGCCGTAAGCTGGACATCGTGGGAGTCGTGAGCGCGCAGGCACCGGCCTACGCCCGCTCCTTCCAGGCGAAGGCCCCCGTTTCAGCTCCGGTATCCACGCGTATCGCGGACGGCCTCGCTTGCCGGGTGCCCGAGCCGGATGCTCTTGAGATCATTCAACGCCATATATCGGACATCGTGGAAGTGACCGACGAGGAAATAGAAGACGCCATGCGCTTGTGTTTTTCCAGCACTCACAACATCGCCGAGGGCGCGGGGGCCGCCGCATTAGCCGCGGTCTACCGAGACCGAGCCCGTCTTAAGAATAAGACAGTGGCATGCGTTCTATCGGGTGGCAACGTTGACCGCCTTGCGATCGGCCCGGTTCTGTCGGAGTGAATATGCCCTGGGAAGCTTGGTTTACGCTGGCCGTGGCCGGACTGGTGCTCGTTGCGCTCGTGCGAAATTACGCAACCGATGTCGTAGTCGTGGGCGCCGTGTCGCTCTTGTGCCTTGTTCAGGGATTTACCGGCTCATCGAGACTTCCAAGCGCGAAAGAGGCCTTTAGCGCCTACGGCAACGAAGCGCTGGTGACCGTGGGTGTGCTCTTCATCGTCGCCTGCGGTCTGGTCCACACCGGCGCCCTGAGTCTGATCTCCGCCCCCCTCCTGGGACGGCCTAAGAATGTGGTGCAAGCACAATCGCGGCTAATGTTTCCCGTTGCCAGTCTGTCTGCGTTTCTGAATAACACCCCCATCGTCGCCATGTTCATACCGGTCGTGAGCGACTGGTGTAAGCAGAACACCCTCAGTCCAAGCAAACTTTTCATTCCCCTGAGTTTCGCGACGGTTCTTGGCGGCGTCATTACGATCATCGGTACGAGTACCAACCTTGTGGTGAACGGCCTCTGGATTCAAAGCGGCCATCCCTCCTTTAGCCTCTTCGATATCACACCGTTGGGATTGCCCGTGGCCATCGCAGGCATCATTTATCTCATGGTCGCGGGAAGGTGGTTACTACCGGAACGCAAGAAGGCCTTTTCCCTCGGCGACGACCCGCGCGAGTACACGGTGGAAATGCTGGTGGAGCCCGGTAGCCCTATTGTTGGGCAAACCATCGAGGAGGCGGGATTGCGCCACCTGCATGGCATGTACCTCATGGAAATCGACCGTGCGGGCGAAGTCATCGCGGCTGTGGGCGCCGGGCAAAAGCTCCAAGCGCACGATCATCTCGTATTTGTAGGCGTGGTGGATTCCGTTGTGGACCTGCAGAAGATGCGCGGCCTGACACCGGCCGCCTCGCGGCTGTTCAATTTGGACGTGCCCAGGCTCGACCGCGTGATGGTGGAGGCCGTGGTGTCGAATAGCTGCCCCATCGTGGGCTCCACTATACGAGACGGGAAATTTCGCTCGCGCTATAACGCCGCGGTCGTAGCCGTGGCCCGCAATGGCGTGCGGCTCAAGCAGAAAATCGGGGACGTCGTACTAGAACCCGGAGACACCTTACTCCTCGAAACGCGCTCCTCCTTCGCGGAGCAGCAGCGCAATTCCCGTGATTTTTTTCTGGTCAGCCGGGTAGACGGTGCAACCCCAACCCGCCATGACAAAGCCGTTATTGCGCTCGTAACGCTCGTGGGCATGGTGGTGTGCGCCGGCTTCGAGTGGCTAAGCATGCTCAACTCAGCCCTTCTTGCCGCGGGAGTAATGCTCCTCACGCGCTGCTGCACTCCCGCGGAGGCTCGCCGCGCGGTGGATTGGCAAGTTTTAGCCACCATTGGCGCCAGTTTTGGGCTTGGTCTTGCTCTGGAAAAAAGCGGCGCCGCCAGCGCAATTGCCAGCGTGTTCATCCAAGCAGCGGGCAACGATCCGTGGATGACACTGGTGGTGGTGTATGTGCTGGCCCTCGTACTCACCGAGCTGTTATCGAACAATGCCGCGGCTGCGATTGCCTTCCCCATTGCATTGGTTTCGGCACAACAACTCGGAGTCAACCCGGTTCCCTTTATGATGGTGTTGATGGTCGCGGCATCATGCGGCTTCGCCACCCCCCTGGGGTATCAAACTCATTTAATGGTCTATGGGCCCGGCGGATACCGCTTCACTGACTATCTGCGCATCGGAATTCCCTTGGATATACTTTGCGGGGTCATCGCGGTGATTTTGGCACCCATGATTTGGCCCTTCCACTAGCCAGTAAACTTTGCTCGCGCAGGCTAAGGCACCATGAGTCAGTCAAAACCCGTCGTTCAGCTGGAAAACGTCTCCAAGGAGTATTTTCTCGGCACGCAGAAAGTACAAGCGGTGCGCGACGTCTCGATAGCCATCGAGCGCGGGGTCTTTCTCGCCATTGCCGGCCCCTCAGGAAGCGGTAAATCCACGCTGCTCAACATGATTGGCTGCATCGACACGCCCACGAAGGGCCGGATTTTGATCAACGGGCAAGACGTGAGCGGCAGGACACCGGACCAACTCGCGGAAACCCGGGCGAGAACCATAGGATTCATCTTCCAAACCTTCAACCTATTGCCAGTCTTGTCGGCGGAAGAAAATGTCGAATACCCGCTCTTGCAGTTCGACGAACTTTCCAAGAAAGAAAGGCGGGAACGCGTCGCGAAATTCCTGGAGTTAGTACAGCTAACGAAACAAGCTAAACAGCGCCCCAACGAATTGAGTGGCGGGCAGCGCCAAAGGGTGGCCATCGCACGCGCCTTGGCTACTAATCCAGATATCGTGCTAGCCGATGAACCGACGGCAAACCTGGATCACGCCACCGGGGAGAGCATCCTCCTGCTCATGAAGGACTTGAACCGGCAGTTCAAAACCACCTTCATTTTCTCCACGCATGATCGCAAGGTCATGACCAAGGCCGACCGATTGGTGTGGATCGAGGATGGGCAAATCAGGCTGCTCGGTGTGAAGACGCCAACCAAGTGGATGGTGATTGACCAGCGCAAAAAAGCACAGCCTTCACCCTCTGCTCCAGGCACCGCGAAGGCGGACGCCTAGTTCGTCTGGGCTTTTCGCGGCATGAACCGGCGCCAGAATTTCACCGCGGCATGCCGCGCTAACAAATGCAACGGCATACGCAGCCAATGAGACCGCGCCAAGAGCATGGATCTGCATGCATTCACGGCAGTGGAAGGAAGAGCATCGGGGTTGTGGGGGCACAGTGCCGCGGGCACGAGCCTGTTCATGAGCATCGCTGTTGCCTTACCAGGAGCCCATGCATCAAGTCCACGGATGACGCTGTCCGGCACGGGCGTCTTAAAGAACACCTTTGAATAATGGATACTGTACCAAAGCGGGCGCTGAAAACCATGCAGGTTCGCGCGTGCCACTATGCGCTCCCAGAAACCAGGAACATCCGAGTACTCACGCAACAACGAATCGATGTCGGCCAAGTCCCGCAGCCGGTTCGACAGATCCGAGTCTTGGAACAGATGTACGCAGGTGTGGAGCACCTGGTCAGGCTCGGAAAGCACCCGGTAAAACCCGTCCCGGCCGGCCACGCTGTGCGCGATCATCGAGTCCATATCTGGCTTCAGCCTGCCAACTGGTGGCAGGATACCGTGGTGTAGATCCAGTTCGACTGGGTGGCCCGGCATGCGAAAAGGCGGCAGCTCGTGGGTCCACTCGCGGTAGTAGTGTTCGTCGTAGGAACCCACTTGCGACATCTCCCATCCCGCGCTCTTCAAGGCGCATTCAACGACTCCAAGAGAATCCTTGCGCACCATGATATCCACGTCAGAAGGTGCCCTGCCCGCGGCACAATGGGCTTGTTGAACGATATAAGCAGCTCCTTTGAGCGCAATGATGGGGATCTTTAATGTTCCCACGGCGAGCTGAATATCGCGTAGCTCGCGAATGATCATCTGCTTGCGGTACGCCGCGAGATTCCATTCGGATTTCAAATGAAACGCCGCGTACTGCGGTACGCTTTGCAATTGTCCTGACCGCTCAATGCGCGCGTGTAGGGAACCGAGAAGACGGGCCATGCGGCCCACGCGTATTACGGAATTCCATTCGCCCGGCGTTAACGTTCCCGCATTGCTTGGCAGATTCCATAGGGAAAGGACTGGCGCCAAATGCTCAGGAACGCGCACTGAGCCGCTATTGAACGGCAGAATTTCCGGCACGCCTGCTGTAGATATGATCGATGGTGCTGACGGCATCGTCCAGGGTTGCGTAAGTCAATCGGTAGCATTCGCAGCTTCGAATCAAGCGGTCTAGTGCCATGAATCCCGCCGGACCCAAAACCTCATAGTTGAAGCAATTCACCGCCAGCTTTGCAAAAGCGCTCCCCCGTTCCATGGGTTCCAAGGAAAGGTTGGCGTCCTTACGGAACTGAGGAAACACGATTAGGCCAGGGCTCGCCCGCTCCTGGCGGCGCTCGATACTCAAATCGTTAGGCGCCATATGGGCCACGGTACCTTTTCTGGTCTTGGGGAAACTGGGCCCCATGATCGCACTGGGTTCAAACGCCTTGATGATGTCTATGGATTCGTTCTTGAGCGCAACGGGTTTCAATACTGGCGTGATACGGCCATCGTCCAAGTGTACAGCCCCAAATTCGTCCGATAGTAGCCGGTAGCCCCGGTTTGCCAGCGCGGCGGTCAGAGTGCTCTTGCCGGAACCGGGCAGCGCAGGGAGCAACAGTGCGGTGCCATCGCGTTCCAAGGCGCCTGAATGGAGCAAAAGATAAGAATTCGCCCTGTGCGCCAAAGTCCAGTTTATCCCCCACTCCAAAAGCGGGAACCCGTGATCGCGGGGAAAAGGCTCGAAGGGCTGAACACCGTCCACGCGAAGCACCGACTGGGGTCTAAAGAAACGCCG
>JBJXGQ010000206.1:0-3479 GCA_046160525.1 Burkholderiales bacterium | reverse complement strand
TTTCGAGAGACTCCGATAGCTGTTCAAGAACGGCTTTCGCGTCTTTGTACATAGAGAATCCTCCAAGTCAACTGGCGATATTGGCAGAACTCGCGCCAGATTGAAGATGCCGAGCCAGCCGGGCAAGGGTGTCCCGGTTTTCGCCCCGTCGGACTAGGCGCGGAAAAGCCGCACCGCTTCACCTCAGCCTCCTGCTACGCGGCGAGAGCGGGCCAGGAGTCTTTGTTGCGCCGCCGCTTCTTCGTCCTTGCGGAATCTTCTTTCCATTCCAGGGTCACCTTGGCACCCAGTACACCCGCCATCGCCTCTATCGTCCTCAGTGTAGGATTTCCCCTCGGCGATAAGGCGCGGTAGAGGGTTTCACGGCTCATTCCGGCTTCCTTGGCGAGATTGGCCATTCCGTAGGCCAGAGCAAGGCGGCGCAACGCGATCTGAATCACCGCTTCCCATTCTTCTTCCAGCGCCACTTTAAGATAGGTGCGCGCGAATTGGGGATCGGCTCGCAGTTCCTCTACGAGCCGTTTTTCATGAGATACGCTGGGTTCGATCGCCATCATTTCACCCTTTGATTGATTAGGAGCGGCGGCAATCTCTACGCCGCTTGCCTTACTGGCAAGGGCGTCATCTGCCTCGATGCCGTCACCTTTATCTGCGTCTTGTAACCAGCGCGCGCTAGCATGTTGACCAGAGCATCAAGGCTGAATTTGTCGATCTTGCCGCGCAGTAAGTCGTTGAGCCCGGCTGTGTGATCCCAAGTCCGCATGCGGCTTTGGCTTGCTTCACGCCGCTGCGTTTTACGAACCAATCCACGCCGACCTGTCCAACGTCAACCAGTAGCTTACGCTGCCGTACTGAGTTGCTCTTCGAGTAAGCGGGACATCAGCGCATGCAATTTGGAAACATCCTCGGGTCCGGTTTTCATTGAGTTATCGGCATGCTTTAGCGCTTCCACGTAACTTACCCGTTCACGCACGATTAACTCAGGAAGAATTGTTTTTCCGGGCAGCCAACCACCGGACTTGACGCAAAGTACGAAGTAACTACTTGCACGCGCAGTGCGGCCATTGCCATTGATGAACGGGTGTATCAGGTTCATCCTCCATAGAACCCATGCTGCGAGTACAACAGGATCAGTACTGTCCCAGATCCGATTTACCACATTTATAAAGTCATCCATTAGCGCATGGACACGGTAATGATCTGGCGGTACGTAGTCGCCAACCGTGACAGGGCAAGGGCGGTACTCTCCGGGATTGGTATGTAGGCATGTGATCGCTTGGAAGTTCAGCGCATTAATCACATTGGAAGACAAATAAGACCGTTCTATCGCAAGGGACGCTATAACGATTGACCGAAGAAAGTCGTACTGGCGGCTCGTATTTGAAACTTGAAGGTCCTGATAGACCGGATGTTGTTCCGATCCTCCAGTGAGTTCAAAAAGTATCAAAGTTAGGACCTATTCTCCAGCCTGCTGAGCTAGAATTTGGCGGATTCTTTCGTGCGTAACCGTAACATCCCTATGCACAGCACTAGCGATAAAGGACACGCGCTGCTCCTCTAATTCGTCGTGGCTTAGTTTGCGAGACGAAGCCTCTTTTAATGCATCAAGTAGTCCTTGGTCGGTCTTTAGTTTGGTGAATGATTCGCTCATGGTCTACTCCTAGTGTGTTTAGATTAATGCAGGATGCATAACTCTTGTCTTACCGTGCTTCAGGAAAAAGGCAAGAATAGTTCCATCTCTGGCAACCCTCTCAGGGGCTACGTCCCACTTTACATCAACCGCCACCCTGTGGATAACTTCAAGGAAGAAGTGATAGGCCGCCGCCCCTGGAAGAACACGGCGAACGAAGACCATGCTTAGCCCGCCGTAAATAACCACGTCGCCGGGCTTGAGGGCCGCGGGCGGCACTACGCCCCGCCTGCGGTGCGGTGGATTGGGATCACCTCGGCCCCGGCCTTGAGCGTGTCGAGATAGTCGCACCAGCCCTGCATCATCCGCTTGCGCTCGGGGAGATAGCTTGCCCGGTGATAAGCGGCGCGGATGGCATTGCGCTCCTTGTGCGCTAATTGCCGCTCTATGGCGTCGGGATGCCATCCTTGCTCGTTGAGTAGGGTCGAGGCCATGGCGCGAAAGCCGTGGGGCACGATGGCATCGCTGGTGTATCCCATGGCGCGCAGGGCCTTGCCTAGGGTGTTCTCCGACATCGGGACATCATGATCTCGCACGCCTCGGAACACGTAGCGCCCGCCGCCGGTAAGCGGTTGGAGTTCGCGCAGGATCTCGATGGCTTGGCGCGCCAAGGGGACCACATGCTCCGCCCCCGCCTTCATCTTCCCGGCGGGGATGCGCCACTCGGCGGACTCCAGATCGATCTCCGCCCATTCGGCTTGCCGGAGTTCGCCGGGCCGCACAAAAAGCATGGGCGCCAACTTCAAAGCGCAGCGTGTGATGAAAGCCGCCGTGCAAGCGTCGATATCCCTAAGCAGCTTGGCAATCTGCTTGGGATCGGTGATCGTGGGCATGTGGCGCTCGTTCTTCTTCGACAGTGCCCCGCGAAGGTCAACGGAGATATCGCGCTCCGCCCGTCCGGTGGCCACCGCATAGCGGAATACCTCGCCCGCAAGGGAGCGGCACTTATGAGCCGTTTCAATGGCGCCGCGATCCTCCACGCGCTTTAGGCACAGCAGCAGGTCCACCGCCTTCAGGTCCGAGATGGGCTTGGCGCCGATCCAGGGTAAGAGATTATTCTTCAGCAACCCCTGCACCTTGTCCCGGTAAGAATCGCTCCATCCCTTGCCCTTTACCCTTTGGAACTCCGCCGCGAGCGCCTCAAAGGAACTGGCGGTGCTTTCCGCCCGCGACAGCTTCTTGGCCTTGCGGTCGAGGCTGGGATCGACGCCTTCGGCCAGCAGCCTCTTTGCCTCATCGCGGCGATCTCGGGCGCCTTTGACCCAATTACCGGACTCCTTGTCCTTGTACCCGGCCAAGGGAATCTCGGGATAGGTGCCCAGGGATAGCCGCTTCTCCTTGCCCCCGCACCGGTACTTGAGCCGCCACCACTTGCCACCAGTAGGAGACACTTCGAGGTAAAGCCCGCCGCTGTCAAAAATGCGTTTGGCCTTGGGGCCGGGCTTTGTGTTGCGAATGGCGATATCGGTAAGGGGCATGGGGCAACTCCTGGGCATAATCTGGGGGCAACTTTTGCGTTCTCCGGCCGTTCTTTCCGGAGTTGCCCCTAATCTTGCCCCCAGTTGCCCCCGGATGTCAATGAACCGATCTGGATGTTCTAGGCCGCTGCTCCAATAAAAAAGCCAGCACTTACGCTGGCTTAGAAGACTACATCGGACCTTATTGGACTTCTTTGGACTATCTTTTGGTGCCGGGTAGAGGAATCGAACCCCCGACCAACTGATTACAAATCAGCTGCTCTACCAACTGAGCTAACCCGGCTTGAAGGGTGAATTATAAGTGCAGGGCT
>JBJXGQ010000205.1:0-3123 GCA_046160525.1 Burkholderiales bacterium | reverse complement strand
CTTGTTCAGGTGCGGGAAGCCGTCTCGGAAAGTAACCGCAGTGCGGTCAAGGTTCGAGCGAGGCGGGTTGGCGCATCAGCGCTTTGCCACGAGACCTGTGGCAAGCCTGTGGGAGCCACGTCCATGCACAGCTGCGCATTCCGGCGAACGTGATCGGTGATTCCGGTCATCGTGATCGGCGATGGAAGTGTGTGTTGCGCGCTGAGGAAATTGTATCGTGATCGATCACGATGGAGTGCGGGACTGAGGGTTTTGGGGTTCGGGTTTGGGATTCTTTCTAAGAGAATCGCCTTTGATGTTGATTTTGTGAGCGCGGTGGATGAGTCGATCGAGGATTGCGTCGGCGAGGGTGGGGTCGTTGAGGTAGGTGTGCCAGTGCTCGGGGGGGAGTTGGCTGGTGAGGATTGTGGAGCGCGTGCCCACGCGATCATCGAGGATTTCGAGCAAGTCAGCACGCGCGGTGGAATCGAGTGGGGTAAGGGCCCAGTCGTCCAGGAGGACGACGTCGGTTTTGGCCAATTGGGCGAGCTTGCGAGAGAAACTCCCGTCGGCGTGGGCGATGCGCAGTTCTTCGAACAAGCGTGCGGTGCGCAGGTACAGCGTGGAGAATCCCAGGCGCGCGGCCTGGTGACACAAGGCGCAGGCCAACCAAGTCTTGCCCACCCCAGTGGGTCCGGTGAGGAGGAGATTGTGGGCTTGTCGGATCCATTCCCCCCCGGCCAAGGTGGCGAGCAGGCGCTTGTCCAGCCCGCGACTGGCGCGGTAGTCCACCTCCTCGATGCACGCCTGGGGGAATTTGAGTCGTGCGCTTTTCAATAAGCGCTCCAAGCGCTTGGAGTCGCGCCAGGTGACCTCGCGATCGAGCAGCAGTCCCACGCGCTCCTCGAAGGGCAAGCTCTCGGCGGTAGGGGTGCAGAGTTGTTCTTCGAAGGCACGCGCCATGCCGTCGAGCCTGAGGGACTTCATCTGGGTGAGGGTGTGTTGATTCATCATCGATGCAAATCTCCTGTGGGAGTGGGGGGGGTGGATCAGTGGTAGTAGCTCGGGCCGCGCAGGTTCTCGTGGGTAGGCAGGGGCAACTCCGTCTGGGGCGGCGTAGCCGCAGGGCATTGATCCAGGCCGGCTTTGAGAATGGAGGCCACGGAGCCTCGGGTTGGCGCGCCGATGTGCAGCGCGCGTTGGCAGCCGGCTTCCAGGCGAATCTCGCCGTAGGTGCGTGCCAGCGCCAGCAGCCCCAGACAGGCGCGGTAGCCTTGCTCGGGGTGTGCTTTGGTGATGAGCAGGTGTCTGACCAAGCGTTCGCTGGCGGGGCCGATGCGCGTGGCCCAGTGGATCAATTTGCCTGGGGTCCATTCCAGATGCGCACGATGCGAGGCGGGCATGTGTTCGGCCACCGTGGTGTGGGTGCCGCGGCGAGCGCTGCGGGCGTGGCTGGCGATGCGCTTGCCCTGGAATAGCACCTCCACGGTGCGGGCGGTAATGCGCGCCTGTACGCGCTGACGGGCAAGGGCGTGCGGCACGCTGTAGTAGTGGCCATCGATTTCCACGTGATAGTCGATGTTGACGCGGCAGTGCTTGAACTGCGCGAACTCGTAGGGTGTGCTGGGCAGGGGGTTGAGTGCCGGGCGATCGAGGTGCTCAAAGGCCTCGCGGCGGCACCCGGGGAGTTTCTTGAAGGGACGGGCGTTCAACTCCTCGACCAACAAGGCGATGGCGGTGTTGAGCTCGGTGAGGCTGAAGAAGCGGCGGTGGCGAACACGCGCCAGGATCCAGCGCTCGACGATCTGCACGGCCACCTCGGCTTTGGCCTTGTCCTGTGGCTTATAGGGCCTGGCAGGCAACACCACGCAGCGGTGATGCTGGGCGAAGTCCACCACGCTGGCGTTGAGCACCGGTTCGTAGCGATCGGCCTTGCTCACCAAGGCGCGCGGGTTGTCCGGAACGATCAGCGCGGGTACCCCGCCGATGAAGCGCAACGCGAGGCTAAAGCCCTCCAACCAATCGGCCATCCCCTGGCGGGCGGTGGCACAGGCAAAGGTGTAGTTCGACGCCCCCAGCACCGCCACGAAGATGCTCGCCTTGGAAACCTCGCCGCTCAATGCATCGACAATAGGCAGGGTCTGCCCGGCGTAATCGGCGAACAGTTTCTCCCCGGCGCGGTGGGTCTGTCGCATGGAGCGTTTCAGGCCGGCGCAAAACTGCGCATAGCGGTGACAGAACTGGGAGTAGCGATACGCCGGTGCGCCTTGCGCCTGGGCGTACTCCTCCCACAGCAGTTGCAAGGTGACGCCCTTGCGCGAGAGCTCCTGATGAACGCGGGGGTAGTCCGGCTCAATGCGCGAGGACGTCGCTTGCGCGTCTCGGGGCGGCATCAGGCGCGCTTGGATCTGCGCCTCGCCCATGGCGGTCAACTCCGCCCACCCCAGTCCCGCTCGGCTTGCCAGGCGAGCGTACTTCGAAATGGCGCCCGCACTCAGATTCAGTGCGCCGGCGATCTGGCTATGACTCAACCCGCATTCGAGTTTGAGTCGCAGTACTTCCTTGATTTGACGCATGGTAATCCTTGGCGCAGGCATCGGTTCCCTTTGGGAAACTCGTGAAGATGCCCGTTAAGGCGAGTCATGCGCAACCCCACACCCCCATCCACCATCAAGATTCCGGCATCGTGATCGCTGATTCCGGCGAAGCGTCGAAATCGATCACCTTCGCCCGGAATCACCGATCACGTTCCGCCGGAATCAGCGATCACGTTCGCCCGGAATTGCCGATCACGAACACCCGGAATACGCACCTTCGGGGGGAATGCTTACTTTGGCGGCCTGGGCGGACGCGCCGCACTGCACCAACGCACACATCCACAGTGTCATCGTCAGCTTGCTCATCACGTGTTCTCCGGGTTGTCGATAGAAGAATGCTCCCGGAGGGACATTGGCGCGAGCAACGCCTGCCAGAGTTGTTCCGCGCTGTGAAAGGCCGTGGACACGCTGCCTTGAACGGGCTGAACGATGCCATCCAACCCCTCCTGGTGCCGCCGGTAGATGCGTACGACGTAGATGTCCAGCGGTTCCACTGCCTTTGCCCTCCATGGTGCGAGGGCAGATTAGAGGGCGGGAGGGTACGGAT
>JBJXGQ010000204.1:0-5838 GCA_046160525.1 Burkholderiales bacterium | reverse complement strand
GAGAAGGCGCTGCGGCTCCGGACCGAAGTGCTGGGCGAGCGCCACCCCGATACGCTGATATCGATGAACAACTACGGCTCAGCCCTTAGTGCGCTGGGCCGCACAGGAGAGGCGCTGCCCTACTACGAGAAGACGCTGCGTCTCCAGACCGATGTGTTGGGCGAGCGCCACCCCGATACGTTGCGATCGATCAACAACTACGGCGATGCCCTTCAAGCGCTGGGCCGCCCGGCGGAGGCGCTGCCCTTCTTAGAAAAGTCGTTGCGGCTCAGTGCGGAAGCGCTGGACGAACATCACCCCATTACGATTGGATTCCTCAACAACTACGGCGTCGCCCTTCAAGCGCTGGGCCGTCCGGCGGAGGCGCTGCCCTACTTCGAGAAGGCGCTGCGGCTCCAGACCGAAGTGCTGGGCGAGCGCCACCCCGATACGCTGATATCGATGAACAACTACGGCTCCGCCCTTGAAGCCCTGGGCCACCTGGCGGAGACGTTCCACTACTACCAGAAGGCGGTGCGCCTCTGCATTGAAGTGCTAGGCGAGCGCCACCCCAAAACGCTCATATTGCTTTCCAACCAAGCGCACTTTCTTCATGAGAACGCCCAATACGCCAACGCGCTGCCCCTCTGGGAGAAGTTCGTACTGGGTGCCGAGCACCTGCGCCGCGAAGCCGGGCGGGAGTCCGTGGACACCCAGCGCAGCGTGTTCGCGGTTTACGTCGAAAGCTACCGCTGGTACGCCCGCACCCTGCAAGCCTTGCATCGCACGGGGGAGGCCTTCGCGGTGGTGGAGCAAACCAAGGCCCGCACCCTGCTCGATCAGATGGCCGCCACCAGCGCCTTGCGCGCGGGCGTGCTCTCGGAGGCCGAGGCGCGTTCGCTGGAGGAGATGAGCGCGCGCTTGAGCGCCCTGGATGGCCAGATCGGGCAGAGCGCTGTTGTGCTTCGCCGTGAGACCCTCAAGGGCGAGCGCAACGCACTGAGCCGCGCCTTGTTCGAAGAGCAGGCCCGCCTGCGCGCAGCCAATCGCCGCTACGCCCAGCTCACCGAGGTGGCACTGGCCAGTGTGAAAGACGCCCCGGCGCTCATCCCCGCCAAGGGGCTGTTCGCCAACTACATGGTCACGCATCGCGAGGAGGTCTTTGCCTTGACGCTCAATGCCCAAGGCGAGGTGCGCTGGTATGAGCTGGGAGCAATCCCAGGTCTGGAGGAAGGCATCGAAGCCCAGCGCCTGTGGTTGAGCGGCGAGCGTGATCAGTACCTCATCGCCTCGTGGGAGGAGAACGGCTCGCCGCGCTGGCGCGCGGTGCACCAACACGCCCGCTGTGACAAGAACGCCGAGGCCCAAGCCCAGGCGCAGGCGCGCGCGGCCGGGGTGAGCACCCTCGCACTGCGGGGGGCGGAGCGCCTCCCGGCCTCCGCTGGGCCAACACTGAGCAACTGTCTGCCCGCACAGCACACTCTCTACAGCTCGCAAGCCAAGCTCGCCGATGCCGCCGGGCGCGAGAGGCTGCTCGCCTACTTGCGCGATAAGCTCCTCGCGCCGCTGTCTGGCGTGCTGCGGGACAAGGACACCTTGATCCTCTCCCCCGACGGCCCCTTGGGCCTGGTGGCCTTCGATGCCCTGCCCTGGGGCGCTGGGCGCTTGATCGAAACCTTCGAGGTGAGCCAGATCCAGTCGCTCTCGGTCTTGAAACTGATCCACACGCGCTTGCAGGCCTACGGGTCACTCGCCAAGTCCCGCCCCGCCCTCCTGGCGATGGGCAACCCCAACTACGAGAACCTTGCCACCGACCCTCACGCCGCCAGCCCTCAGCGCAGCGCCCCCGCACCGTCCACGCGCAGCCCCTTCGAGCGCGGCGAGCGCCCGTCGCGCGGGCGGGCTCAGCTGCGCTGGCCCAATCTGCCCTACACCGAAGCCGAACTCGCCAGCGCCACCGCGCTGTTCAGCACCCAAGGGGCGAAGAGCTACCGCTGGAACGAGGCGAGCGAACAGAGGCTGCGCGCCTTGTCCAACGACGGTGAGCTCGAAGCCTACCGCTACTTGCTCTTTCCCGCCCACGGCTACTTCGATGCCCAGGTGCCCCAAGACAGTGCGCTGGTGCTCAAGGGCGAATCCGACACCCAAGCGCTGGACCGTGACGGCTATGTCAGCACGGGCGAGTGGCCCGCCCTTCGGTTGCGCAGCGAACTCACCATCCTCTCTGCGTGCGAGACCGCCCGGGGCAAGACGCTCACCGGGGAGGGGCTCATGGGGCTAGCCTATGCCCTCTACGTTGCCGGCAACGCCAACGCCGTGCTCACCTTGTGGCGGATCGATGATGAGCGAACGCAGCGCTTCATCACCGCCTTCTTGCGCAAGCTCAAGGACGGACAAGCCCCCGCTCAGGCGCTCGCCCGCACCAAGCGGGAGTTCATTCAATCGAAGGACCGCACCGACCAAGCCCCTTACTTCTGGGCGCCCTTCGTGTTGTATGGGAGATGAGTGCGTGGCGCGGGCAATACAAACGGACAGCGCGCGCAAAGTATTAGGCTAATGGTGTTGGCGCGACGTGTCCTTACAGCTATTCCAACGGTTTGAGCCGAATTTCCAGAACCAAGTCTCCATCTTCGGGGACTTGCGCACCATAGGCTCGCAATTTGTTATTGAGCACCTGCCGCTTGTCCTCGGGGACTTTGCCTTCCACCTGGCGATTTAGCCCCAACTCCCGCACCGTGGGTTCGATTCCTTCGGCACGCAGCAACGCACTGAGTTTCGCGGTTGCCGCATCGACGTCCTCGACTACTAGAAACGGAATAACGTGATCTGGGCCTCGATAATCTTTGATCGGAGGCCCTGGTGAGTCTTCTCGCACCTTCGCAAAAAGCACTACGGCCAGTACCAATGCCGCAGCGGCGCCCACGGGCGTAAAGCGCGGGCTTGTCAGCCACGACCAGAAGGCCTTCACGCGCGAAAGTAGGCCGCCTGCGGCGCCCCCGCCTTCGAGTAATCCTTGCTTGCGAAGGGTGGCGAGAAGGCTATCCAATCCCTCGGCTGAAGCCGCGTCATGAGACTCCGCTGCGTGCGCGATGATAACCTCGCGCATTAGTGCAGTTTGCTCGATGCTTGCCGAGGCGCCACCAGCGCCGGATTTGCCGGAGAGCGCTTCCAGCCAAGCATCGTCGCTCTGCAGCAAACCTTCGCTTTCCATTCGCTTCAACAGGCGATCCAATCCCCCGGCAGGAATGGCGGTCTGATCCTCCTGACCCGCATACCCGATGACCGCTGAGCGCAAAGTTTCTACGGCAAGCGCCTCAGGCGTGTGCTCACCTACCGGCTTCCCGGACAGTGCGCGCAGCCATTCCTCGTCGTTCATGGGCTTGCGCCCGGTATGGGGCTAGTGCATTTCATAGCAAACACGCGTGAAGTCTTCCAAGTGCTTGCGCATCTCGGAGATGAATTGCCGGGTGGCACCTAGACTGCGCGCAAGAAAAGCGGCGAGTTCGGCATAACTCCATCCGTCCATTGCGACACGCATCAAGGCTTCCGCACCCTCCGGGTATTTCTTAGCAAACACTTCGAACTGGCGTTTCAGGCAGTATTTCAGCGCAGGCGACGTACCCTGCTCCACGTGGGTCTCTATGTCCTCGGGCTCCTGCTCGCCCGTCGTGATGATCCGACTGCCATTGGACCGGAAATAGTCGAGCATAGTATTGCGCGCGACGCACCACATCCAGGCTCCAAAGGGCGCGTCAAACCGATAGGTCTTGCACTTTTCCGTGATCTTGATGAAGGTTTGCTGCACCAGATCCTCGGCGTCCGCGTGCACCCCGTGGCGCTGGAAGTACCGGAGAAACTTGCCAGAATACGCAGTGTAAAGCGCGCGCACTGCCTGTTCGCGCTGCGCACCGCCCTCGATGAGCATTCTCGCAAGCTTCTGATCGGAATCTTCCATGGTTGGTCTTTGTAATGAAAGTTGTAGACGCCCAAGGAAAGATGCGAGATCTTGGCGTGCAGAGACGTTAATACATAGCCACTCTGCCGTCAACAATGATCCTTGGCGGGCAACTTGGGGCGAGGTCAACTCGCTAATGGATAAGAACCGGCTTGGTCTCACTGATTGATGACTCGAATTCGATGGTGGCCACTCAACTCAGGAGCAGATTCAGGTTGGCGTCGTCACGTCCAATCAGGGTAATAATGAGCGTACCCGAGGGTGTAAATTCCGGCCGTATTCGGTATCACATTGTCTTCGTGGGCAATTCGGATGGCGGCTTGAGCGGTTTGAGGCAAGAACCAGGAAACGATGGTTGCGCAAATGCACTCGTGAAGAAGTGAACTATTCATAAGTATGGCTTCGTAATAGTGTAATTGCCCTTGGCAGGCCAGTGCAACTTTGTCGTGAAGGTATCTGCTTGCGGAACCGCCATGCGCGAATCGTCCTTCATTAATTGCTATGACGTTATCGAACGGGCAATGTCAGGGAGTTCGTGGTGTTGGAAACCGGGTAGATGCGGGCGGCGGCTGTTTCTCTGTGGACCTGTTTCGCCATGATTTGTCTGAGCGCACGGGAGTCGATGAGGATTCCGCACGCCGCGTGAGCGCACATTACGAAAGCTCATGTAGCGCAGAAGGCTGGGTTTCATGGCCAGCGGATCCAACGAACCCGTAATTGATTTCGGAGGCGGTTGAGGCTCTGCGTTTGCCAGTGCCATTATCAAGGCCTGGCGCGAGTCGAGACCGTCGCGCTACCAGCGCAGAAATCATTGAGAATGAGATTCATGATTTGGTGGTTGCAAATCTGAACTATTCGCCCCAGAGTGCTACCTTAGACATTGGCAATAAAATTGGCGAGTTAGTATTTCTGCCACTTCCCAAGCAATCCCGATAGGAACATCTAGATCGTGGCCGACCTAATGAAATTTTTCATCGTTCGATGCCAGATGATCATTGGTCTCATCGTGCTATGCCTCGCACTTCCATCCTGGGCCACGCGGCATGCGCTGCTCGTAGGGGTGCACAAGTATCCCGCCGGCAGCGGGGCGAGACTTCTTCCGGGTGCAACGAACGACGTTAGGTTGCTTAGCGATACGCTTTTACGGCAGGGATTTCAGCAACAGGAGATCACCCTCCTCAATGACGACATCAAGGGGGCGGCATCACCTACGCGCAAGAATATTCTCCATGCGCTTAACCAATTGGCATCCAGCGCGAAGTCCGGCGATTTCGTGTTCATTCACTTCTCTGGGCACGGGTCACAGCAACCGGTGAATCCAGAGATCAAGGTCATGCACAAGGAGCCCGATGGGCGCAATGAGACGTTTTTGCCGATTGACATCGGAAAATGGTCATCGGCTTCACGCACTGTTGTCAACGCAATCGTCGACTACGAGCTCGACAAAATTCTTCAGCAGATGTTGGACGCGGGGGTATTTGTCTGGTGGAGCTTCGACTCCTGTCACTCCGCGTCAATCCTTCGCAGCTTGGACGAGGATAGGATTGTCCAGCGACACGTGCTTCCGTTGAACTTGGGGATTCCCCAATCCGCCCTCGACGCTGTGGTGGGGGAGACCCATGACGGCCCCCGGGGCATGCCGGCGGGAAGGTTTCCGGCCGCGCGGTCTGAGGGGGCAATCCAGGGAAATGGCGGCTTCGTGGCCTTTCATGCGGCCCAGACGGACGAACTCGCGCCTGAAATGGCCATGCCGTCCGAGGCGGTGTCGAGCGGCGTCGCACGTAAACCGCATGGCGTGTTCACCTATACCTTGGCCGAGGCACTCAACACACGCCCCTCGGCGACCTACCGAGAGTTGATGCAATTCATCCTTTCGCGTTACATGGCGCAGAACTTACTCCACA
>JBJXGQ010000203.1:0-12712 GCA_046160525.1 Burkholderiales bacterium | reverse complement strand
GAAAATGCTTATGGCGATTCCGTTCAGAGCACCCGCCGCCAGGCCCACTACGAGCACAACGGGCAACCACAGCACGAGTCCGCCCTCGCCAGTGGATTTGGTGGCGAGGATCACGGTGCTGAGGCTTATCACACCGCCGATGGACAGAGCGATGCCTCCCATCAGAATGACGATGGTCTGGCCGGTCGCTGCCAGTGCAAGTGTTAGCGTCGCGGCCGTTTCAATGCTGATGCCACCCTGTGTAAGCACGCCTTGCTGTTTGGTCGCGTATACCGCAATCAGCGCGATCAGTACGATGTAAGGGAACAGCCGGGCGCCATGTTGTAGCCCAAGGGAGAGCGCCCATTGCCGAAGGTTGTGGCCCGGCGGGATGGTGCCTTGGCGTGCCGCGGAGAGGAGATCGCGGGCGTTCATGGATTGTCCGCGCCAAGCGCGACGCGCACGATCTCCTCCTCACGCAGCATATCGCCCGCGAGGACCGCCCCGATGCGCCCGCGGCTCATGACCGCGACGCGGTCGCAAACATGCAGGAGTTCATCGTTGTCGGTCGAGAAAAACAAGAGCGCATAGCCCTCCGCGGCCAGATTGCGTATCAACCGAAAGATCTCGCTCTTGGTTCCAACGTCCACGCCGCGCGTAAGGTCGTATAGCAAAAGTACTCGTGCCTTCGTCAGCAACAATTTGGCAATGACTACTTTTTGCTGGTTGCCACCGGACAGACTGCCCACGATTTGCTCCATCGTCCCAGTCTTGATGCTAAACGTGTCGATCGCGTGCGAGACGATGCGGCGTTCCTCCTTCAGGTCGAGAACCCCCAGCCGAGAGAACATGTTCATGATTGCGAGCGTTACATTCTCCCGCACCGTCTTCGAAAGCAGCAGACCCTGTTCGCGCCGGTCCTCCGGCACGTAAGCGATGCCCAGGCCACAGCGCAACGCGTCTCGGGGGCTGCGAATATATTGCAACTTCCCGCCTACTTCGATAGTCCCGCGGGAGCGGGCTACCCCCACGAGGGCCAGGAACAATTCGAGTTGGCCTTGCCCCTGGAGCCCGCCTACGCCGAGCACTTCGCCCTCGTGAAGATCAAAGCCGACCCCCCTTAGCCGGTGCCCAGACCTAAGATCCGTGGTACGCAACGCTAATTTGTTGGTCGCGGTCAGGGTCCGCTCCGGATACAGGCGTGAGGCCTCCCGGCCAAGCATCAATGCCACAATTTCGTCGTTGCTCAAATCGCGAGCCCCATGTGTGCCGACGTTCTTGCCGTTGCGCAACACAGTGATGGTGTCCGCCACATCGCGGACCTCGCCCAAACGGTGCGAGATAAAAATCACGCAGCAGCCCGCGACCGACAACGTGCGCGCGAGGCTCAGCAGCCACTTCGATTCTTTTGGCGACAGGGCGGAAGTCGCCTCGTCGAGGATCAGCACGCCTGGACCGGTGGAGACCGCCTTGGCCACCTCCACCAACTGGCGTTTACCAACCGGCATTCCGCGGATGGATTCCGAGGGATCGATGCCTTGCAATCCGATTCGCTCGAAGAGATCTCGCGTCAGCTGTTGCAGCCGCCGGCGGGACACCGTAAGCAACGCAGTGCGCGGCTCGCGGCGAAACCACACGTTTTCCGCAACCGACAAATCGGGAATGAGAGACAGTTCCTGGAAGACGGCGGCCACTCCCGCTCGTGCCGCCTCCCGTGGGCTAAAGCGCGCTAGCGCCGCTCCGTTCACCGATAGTGCGCCGCTGTCAGGACGCAACGCGCCGACCAGAATCTTGATCAGCGTGCTCTTGCCAGCGCCATTTTCCCCCAACAAGGCATGCACTTCACTGCCCCAAGCGGTCAAGTGCACGGCATCGAGTGCCGCAACGCCGGCGAATCGTTTCGAGAGTTCGCGAGCCTCGATGGCTGGGCGCCCCTGCTTGCTTGCTACCGAAGGGGCGAAGGCCGCCGTCATGGGAGCTTCACCTGCGCGTCGGACGCCACTGGGAATCGATAAGGCACTCGCCCAATTAGGCCGGCCACCGGCCAGGCAGCCGGCTAGTCGCTTCTACTTTCCTGCCACCTCCGCCGGAGAGATCTGAACCCACGCGGGTGAAACCGGGAGGCCTAGACCGGCTGCCTGATCGGCGAAAGCGTTTTCGCCTAGGACGATCTGCTGCACTTTAATATGCTCGTAGCCAGGGATCTTGATGGGATCGGTCGAGAAGTACGGTGTATCGAGCAGAACGTCGCCGGGCTTGTGGGGGCGTATCCCGTCCAGGATGTCCACGGCGACCTTCATCGCTTCGGCGGACAGCGAGGGCGAGTTCGACCCGAAGAAGCAATGCAAATCCTTGGTCTTCGCGCAGGTTACCAGGGCGCCGTTCGATGCGTAGCCCGTGACGATCGCGGTCTTCTTTCCGGCTTGAGCGAACGCTTGCCAGGCGGAGGTCCCTACGTTATCCGTGATAGCAGCAGCCAGGTTGGGATGCGCGGCAAGAATGCTAGCCACTCCGGCCTGTTCAGCGCCGGGATTGAAATTACCGTTAAAGTAACCGACAATTTTAATGCCTGGATGTTTTCCCAATTCGGTCTCGTAGGCCTTGAGCATCAACTGAGCAAGCGGTGCGGAGGGAAGTCCCCGGTCAACGGCGACCTCACCTTTGCCCTTCAGCATCGCGGCTACCCAGGCACCCACAACGTGCGGGATGACATCCCAGTTGCTTTGCACTTTGTAAGCGCAAGGAGCTGTGACGATCTGGTCGAACGACAGCACTAGAATTCCCTGAGCACAGGCGCGTGCGATCGTCTCATTCAGAGCCGTACCGGAACCCGCATCGACGAGAATGGCGGCAGGCTTCGCACGAATCATGTTATTCAGATCGTTGATCTGCGCCTGCACAGTATTCTGGGAGATCACGACCTTGAGGTCCACCTTGCCCTTAAGCGGTGGCTTACGGGCCGCGACCTCCGCGGTCTTCACCATCTGCACCCGCCAGTCGTTGTCGATGTAGTTGTTGGAGAGGTAGATTAGATAAGGCTTGCTCGGCTTGGCCTCATCCGCCGCAATGCTGCCGCGAACTGCCACAAGCGCGCCTAGGCACGCAACTGCGGTGAATGCGCGTAAAAGAACACCCTTTCGATTGAATCCCATTTGACCCTCCTGTCCATGGTTGACTACGATTATCGCTCTGGCTCGGATCGGCGAGCGGATTTCTCTCACCCCTATTTTTTTTATAGTATCCCAATTCCACTCCGGGGATATTCACAGCTTACGAGTCTTGTTAAGCGGCGAGCGCCTCCAGGTCGGTCTCATCGAAGAGCGGAGGCAAGGGACAATCGAGCACCGCGCCCATGAGCCGCAACAATTCTGCCTCAACGATGCGGATGGAGCCATCGTGCGTCGCTGTGGCGAACAGCCCTCTGATCATCATCGCCTTCGCGAGCGGTGCCAGGCGGCGCAGTTCCTCAACGGCGCGGGACGTTGAATCGAAATTCAGACCGCCTTTGGTAAGCGCGGGCACTTCGCCAAGCTGCGCTTCGCGCACGCCTGCCGCGAACGCTGCCTTGGATTTAATTTCGGTCTCGGCGGTATTTGTTCCGCGAGCCCCGGCCTGCGCAACCAGCGATAACAGCAAGAGCACATGCTCCCGTACCAATGCCAGCGATGTGTATTTCGGGATATGAGCGCGCGGGCGGTCCGCGAGTTGGGTGCGCAAGAGTGTCAGCACGATGAATTCATGCACGGACATGCGCCGGTCCGCCAAAATGACCACTTCCGCGGCAGAGAGGAGTTCGCGTTTGGCCTCCGCTGTGCCCCATTTCAGAGTGGGCAACGCGAGATCGGCAACAGGAAGACGAAAGGACGGTGCAAGGCCACGGGTGACCGGCACAAGACCCAGCGCGGCTTCAGCAAGGGCGTTCAGTCCCTTTTCCCTGAGCGCATCGAGTTGCTCCCGCATGAGGCTATTCTCATGGGCGAGCAGCAATGCGATCACCGTGGCTCGCGCTCCTTCGGGCTCGCGCACTCGTTCGCGCAGTGTGCTGGGAAGAGCCGAGAGCAAGCGCGAGGCGTAGTCGATTCTCGCGGCGTCAAGCTGCCCAACCAAGGCAGCGCTGCGCGCCGCGGAATAGGGCCACGGGGAGCTACGGTGATTCGCGCGCCGCTCATTGGGAGGGAGCGTGGCGCCCGCCGCGAAGGCCACGCCCGGTATGCCCTCGCGGCGGTCCGCGCCTTCCCTGGGTTGAGATTCCCCGCGCGCGGCGCGATAGCGTGTGCGCGAAAAACCAGGGCACGCGCGCGCGATGCGTTCGTCCAAGGGCGGGTGGGTGGCGAAGAGCCCTCCCAGCCAAACGTGGATCGCCTCGCCAAAGTACATGTGCGCCATTTCCTCGGCGTAGCGGTTCGAGATACGCGCGCTGCCTGGAAGGAGGCCGATTTGATCGAGGGCACCGGCCAGCCCATCGGGATTGCGCGTGAACTGCACGCTGGAGGCGTCGGCAAGAAATTCCCGCTGGCGGGAGACGGCCGCCTTGATCAAGCGCGCGAAGAACAACCCGATGTAACCGATGACAAAGAGCCCGAGCCCCACGGCAAGCAGGCCGAGGGCTGCGCTTGCCTTGCGCCCTCGGATGTGCGTTGAATGGCGCATGAGAAAAGCCCCCATGGCGCTAAGGAAGACGATTCCCTCCAAGACGCCCAACATGCGCACGTTGAGTCGCATGTCTCCGTTCAGGATGTGGCTGAACTCGTGTCCGATGACGCCTTGCAATTCCTCGCGGTTGAGTCGTTCAATCGTGCCTTGGGTGACGGCCACCACGGCGTTCGATACATCGTACCCAGCCGCAAAGGCATTGATTCCCGTCTCGCCGTCCATGATATACACAGCGGGCACGCGAACTCCGGCGGCAATGGCCATTTCCTCCACGACATTGAGTAGTCTGCGTTCCAGCGAATGTGTGGTGTTGGGCACCACCTGCCGGGCGCCCACCATGCGGGCAACTTCCTCGCCGCTGCCCGCCAGCCGAAGAATTTTCGTGAGACTTACCGCGAAAATCACCCCGGCGGTGGCAATCGCCACAGCGGCAAGGAATCCGGGCGGAAGAAGGCTCACCCAACCGCCGGCCGCTACGGCTTGGCTTTCTTCGATGGAGCCGCCGTACCGATTGAAGAGGTAGACTGCGGCGGCCAGCGTTACCACCGCGCTCACCACCGCTGCAACGGCAAGCAGATAAAGCAGTACGAGGACGTGCGTCCGGCGCCGCGCTACCGCCTGCTGCTCGAAGAAACTCGCCGCCATGGCGGCCACCCTTACTTGAAGGAAACCACGGGCACCTTGCGCTCGGCCGCCGACTCGGTGGCCTGCAAGAGTTCCGCTTCCTTGAAACCGAACGCATTGGCGAAGAAGCTGTCCGGAAACGATTCGCGTTGCGTGTTGTATTCCATCACCGCATCGTTATAGGCCTGGCGCGCGAAGGCCACTTTGTTCTCCGTGCTGGCGAGTTCCTCTTGCACCTGCAAGATATTCTGGTTCGCCTTCAGGTCGGGGTAGGCCTCGAAGAGCGCAAGCAGTTTTCCGAGCGCACCACCGAGCGCGCCCTCGGCTTGCGCCAAGCCTTGCATTGCCGCGGCGTCGCCAGGTGCGGAGGCGGCTTGCCTTGACGCAGTGACGGCGTTACCGCGAGCGGAGATCACTGCTTCCAACGTTTGCCGCTCATGGGCAAGATAACCCTTCGCAGCCTCCACCAAGTTGGGAATGAGATCGTAACGGCGCTTCAACTGCACGTCGATTTGCGCGAACCCGTTCTTGTACCGGTTACGTAGAGCCACAAGGCGGTTGTAGATCGAGATCGCGAAGACTACGGCCGCGATAACAATGGCCAGGATTATCCATCCTCCCGTGGTCATGTGCGTTCCTTATGGATTGGCGATAAATGTGCCTTTGGTACGCTTAGGCCTAAGTGACCTAAGTCCCGCTCTCTGGGGCCTTCTCTTCCACCGGCTTTGGTTCGAGCGCCGCGCTCTCGGGTTCCGCGGGGGGCATGGCTTCCACGAAAGCCGCCGAAGCCGGCAATACGCCAAACTCAAGTTCCATGACATCGACCAGCCGCGCGTTCGCGAAATTGCTGCGCGCCAGCTTGACCAATTCCTCGGCGTTACCGTTCTTCGTACCCTTTACGGCACGCGCCTTCGCAAAGAGCTTGGCCACCATGATTTCGTTGGGTTCGCTTACCAACTTGGCGCTCAGCACCCATACGGCCTGGTTGCCACCCATGTTGACTTCACTGAAGGGCTCGCGCTCCTTGGTCACGAACAACAAGGTTCCCGCGGGCACCTTCTTCTTGCCATTGAGTGCCAGCATGTCGGGGCGGTCAAAGGTTTCGATCTGCTCGAAGGACACCACCTCCCGAACACCGCTTCCGCTAAGAATCGCATTGCTCTTGATCCAGCCCGTCAAATCATTGGAGGTCTTCACCAGAACGTAATCGCTTCCTCCAGCCCCTTTCTCGTCCCTGGCGATGCTTACCTTCTCGCCCCGGTAGAGGGTGGCCAGCCAGTTGGCTACTTGCTTACCCTTCCCGTCGTCCACCTTGGCCTGTTCCGATGCCTCTCGCTTTAGGGTGACGGTCTGCGTGACGAACGAGGCCACGGGTGCTGCCGCGGCGGTTTGCTCTGGCGACGAGTTCGCCGCAGTCGCGGCATCCTGCATGGTGGCGGCGTCTTGGCGCTTACATGCGGCAAGCCCAAGGACGGAGAATACGGCGAAACTTAGTACGACCGAGCGATATGCGCGCATGTGAGAAGTCCTAGAAAATGGAGAATTACCGGCGGGAGCGGGTCAAACCCAACGCGCTGTCGCCATGCAGGGACGGCGCTGCCCTACCCCATCCGGTCTTATGCTTGCGCTATATCGGCAACCCCCAGCCAGACGTTAGCGGGAAATGCGCTTGAGGACACGGCGGGAAGCAGGCGGGACTATTTGCCGGGGTACACTCTCGCCCCCTGCTTACTTTTATCCCCATGACCATCCTGCTTGCCCCCATGGAAGGGCTTGTCGATTTCGTCTTGCGCGACATCTTGACTCGCGTGGGTGGCATCGACCGTTGCGTGTCGGAGTTCATCCGCGTCACCGGCACGCTGCTGCCCGAGCGCACCTTCCGGCGCATCATGCCCGAGCTGGACCATGGCGGGCACACGCCGGCGGGCGTACCAGTGCGAGCGCAATTGCTGGGTTCCGATCCGGAGTGCCTCGCCGAGAATGCCGCCCGGCTCGCGGCCTTGGGGCCCGCGGGCATCGATCTTAATTTCGGCTGCCCGGCGAAGAGCGTGAACCGCCATCGCGGCGGCGCGGTGCTATTGGACGAGCCCGAGCTAATCGAGCGAATCGTGGCGGCAGTACGCCGCGCGGTTCCAGCCCCCATGCCAGTCTCGGCAAAGATGCGCTTGGGCTACCTCGATTCATCGAAGACACGCGAATGCGCGATGGCGCTTGCTAGCGGGGGCGCGGACGAACTCGTGGTGCATGCACGTACCAAAGCCGATGGCTACCGGCCGCCGGCCTACTGGGAGCGGATCGCGGAGATCCGGGAGGTGGTGAAAATTCCCGTCATCGCCAACGGCGAGATCTGGAACGTGGAGGATGCCTTGCGCTGCCGTGAGTTGTCGGGTTGCAATGCACTGATGCTTGGGCGGGGCATGGTGACGGACCCTGGCCTCGCACTGGCCATCAGGAAGCGGGACCGGACGGGGCTGGCCGCCTCAAACTCCAGCGACCTCCAATGGGAAGTGCTGCAACCGCATCTGGCGCAGTTCTGGCGAATCGTGAGCGTGCATTTGATCCCCGTACACCGCGCCGGGCGCCTCAAGCAATGGCTCAATTTCCTGCGCCGCCGTTTTCCCAAAGCGCAGGCGGCCTACGCGGCCGTGCGGACGCTCAACGATCCGGCGCTGGTGAGCCAGATTCTGTTTGGCGCCAATGGCCTTCTCAAAACAGACCTGGAGCTACTCGCAGCGTGAAGATTCCAAGCCGGTTTATCATCGCGGTTTTCCTTCTAACTTTCAGTTCCATGACAACTCCTGCCTCCCCTTCCGCAAAATCCGAGCTCGCACCCAGCGCGAAACTGCGCGTGGGCATCAACTACGGTAACTTTCTTCTGGTGACGAACTACGTTCTGGGCACTGAACCTCGCGGCGTCGCCCCCGATCTGGGGCGCGAATTGGCAAAGCGGCTGGGTGTGCCCATCGAATTTGTCGTCTTCGATTCCGCCGGCAAGCTGGCCGACGCAGGGAAGACCGGAGCATGGGACGTAGCGTTCCTCGGCAACGAACCCCAGCGCGCCCATGAGATTGCCTTTACGGCCGCCTATCTGGAGATTCCCGTCACGTTTCTTGTTCCGGCGGGCTCGCCCATCCGCTCCATCGCGGACGTGGACCGAGAGGGCGTACGCGTCGCGGTCGCGCAGCAGAGCGCTTATGACCTATATCTCACCCGCAACCTCAAGTACGCTCAACTCGTACGCACGGAAGGTATCGACGGCTCCTACGACTTGTTCATCAAGGAAAAACTAGAAGCCTTGGCGGGCCTCAAGCCCCGCCTCGTCACCGACGCCGAAAAACTCCCCGGCTCGCGCGTGCTGGAAGGGCAGACCACCTCCGTTAAGCAATCCATCGGCACGCTTCGCGGACGCGAGGCCGGTTCCAAATACCTACGCGAATTCGTCGAGGATGTGAAAGCATCGGGCTTGGTAGCCCGCTTGATCGCCCAGTACGCGGTGCGCGGTGTGTCGGTTGCGCCACTGGCGCAGTGAAGAGAGACTGTAACCGGGTATTGCGCTGGCTCTGGAAGATGAACTACGCCGACGCGACTAGAGGGAAAGGACCCCAAGAGGTTCAATCTAACTTCAATCCTGCCTTCTTTGACGCTTCGGCGAGCGGGCCGTCTTGTGTTGCCAACTTTACAGAGAGCCGGATAGCAAGTTCCAGATATGAAGCATCGTAAACCGATAGGTCGTACTGCCTCGCAAGGTCAAGTAGCCGCGGTTTGCTAGGCGGAGCAGCGTCTCCGCGCGGCCCGAGCGCATCCACCGAATCCAGGATCGCGGCAGTGGTTTCGGGATTGAGCTTACGGCGCCTTTCGAGTTGCCGTAGCGCATTGGAAAATTCCAGCGGCCATACAACTGGCACATGAATCTCCTCGGCAGCGACCCGGCGCAGAATCTTCTCCGAATACGCAGTTGACTGGCTGCTCACGAACCAAGCCAAAATCACCGAATTATCCGCCACAAACGCCATCAGTCCCGGCCTTCATCAATCAACGTCCGCAACGAAACACCGGTGCGGATGTTCAGCCGTTTACGCAGTGCGCGAACCGCCCGAACCGCGCGGGCACGATCCGGCGCACTAGGTGAATTCACCGGAACAAGTTTGGCGACGGGCTCTCCATGGCGGGTAATGACGACTTCCTTCCCCGAGCAAACCCGATCGAGTAGTTCTGAAAGCTTGGACTTCGCTTCGTAAACAGCAACATTCATGGGACTTCTCCAGTCTGGTTAGCCAGATTTTACCACCCGGCACCGAAGATCCCATCTACGGCGTGAGCCATTACGGCGTGAGCCACCATCCCGCAACAGTTCGCATTAAGCCCGTTTCTTAGACTCCAGCTTCGCCTTCAAGTCCGCGAAGGGATTGAACGTCGCATTGGGCGTAACACTCTTCGCATCCATCCGCCCCGCCGAGTCCAGCAACTTGGCGTGCTCGTTCTCGTGGCAATAAGTACAAAGCAACTCCCAGTTGCTCCCATCCGGCGGATTGTCGTCGGGGTTGTTGTTCTTGTGGTGAACTTCCAGGAGTTGCAGATTGCTGTGGGTAAACGTACGCGCGCATTTTCCGCACACCCACGGATAAATTTTCAGTGCCTGTTCGCGATACCCTTCCGCTCGCTTCTCCGCGTTGCGGCGGGCTTCCAGCACCACTTTGTCCAGTCGGTCATTTGCCATGGGGGTTTCCGTCCCTGTTGCCTGGATAAAGTATAGTCGGTCGAGTGGAATGCCAGGCTCGAATTGAGGAGCCCACCGGAACCGGCAACGAAGCATGTGTTACGCCGGCACATTGACACCACATTCAGCGGATCAGTTCCGCGCGCAGGAGGATCGATTCCGGGATCTTCAGCCCGAGGGCTTTGGCAGTCGTGTCGTTTATAACGAGCTCGCCGCCGACAACGCGCCCTCCAGCTCGGCTGCGGATCGCGCCTCGAGGAACCGGATATCGACACCTAGCACTCGCGCGGCACTACGCGCCTCGTTTACGTAGGCCACGTGCAAAGGATTTTCTGGATTGGTGAGCACAGCAAATCGCTTCGCATTCGGAACAATCTCCTTCAACATCTCCAGCCGCTTCCCAGCCAGGTCCGGATCCATCATCGACATCCCGGTAACGTTTCCTCCGGGCCGCGCGAGGCTCGCCACCAGCCCCGTTCCGACGGGGTCACCGGCGAGGGCCATCACGATCGGAATCGTCCTAGTCGCCCTGTTCGCCGCAAAGGCGGAGGCGGCCGGCGTAGAGTCGGTCACGATGACGTGGGCATTGAGACGGACGAGCTCCGCGGCAAGACTGTCGAGCCGGTCATAGTGCCCGGGCGCACGTCTTACCTCGATAATTATGTTGCGACCCTCTTCCCAGCCGTGTTTACGCAGCTCTTGCAGGAACGCGTCGAACCAGCGAGCGGGGTCGCCACCTGGAAGATCGGACATCAAAACGCCCACGCGCGCCATCTTCGGCGCGGGCGAGGCGGCCATAGGAACTGCGGTTAACACAGCGAGGAGCAAAACCGCAACGATTTTCATTGGATTGTCTCCATAACGAGGAGGGGAGTATGCGTAGATCACAAATCGCCGGCATCGGACGAAAGGCAACCAATCACCAACCTCCCTCCCCACCATTCATCTGAGATTCCTATCGCCCGTGAGAAAACTTGATATTCTTCAGATGCGGCGGGCAACAGTGCCCCATTTTTCAGACCCGCCCAACCCCTACGCTGTACCGCCTGACTTTCATGACCCAATAATCACCCCCCAGTTTTCTGGGTAGCGATTCGTCAAGCAGGATGCGCGTCCGGAGCGATCATCTGTCGCGTAAGTTCCCAGGCAGCTACAGCCTGTGAACGGCAGACCGAGCGGCACTCATCCAAGAACACATTAAGGCTATCGCCAGCCTCTAAGTACTCGAACAGGATCCTTACCGGCACTCGCGTTCCGGCGGACACCGGAGTCCCGCCAAGAATTTCAGGATCTCTGTGTACCAATACGGCCGATACGGCCAAGATTCGCTCCTTCATGAACGGCGCCATAGTACCCTTTGTGACTCTTGGTCGCCCAACGTCTATCTAGTTCGGCATAAGTGATTGCGCTTGACCATGGTAAACGGCGTGTTTACTATGCATTCATGATTCAGTCGTTTTCTGATGCGGAAACCGAGCGGTTTTATACAACTGGGAAGAGCCGTTATCTTCCTCCAGAGATCCGTACCCGCGCAACCAGGCGACTGATACAGCTAAATGCCTCTACTCGCCTTGAAGACCTACGCTTGCCTCCTTCAAATCACCTGGAGGCATTACGTGGTGATAGGCGTGGGCAATGGAGCATTCGAGTCAATGAGCAATGGCGCATCTGCTTTCGCTTTGAAAATGGTGATGCGTTCGATGTCGTCATAGTCGACTACCACTAGGAAGTGCACAGATGATCAAGAGTGGATTACCTGCAGTTCATCCCGGAGAGTTTCTGCGTGAAGTGCTGGAGGAGATAAAAATTTCCCAGGCCCAGTTTGCGAGAGCGATCAGGGTATCTCCCATGCGGATTTCTCACATAGTAAATGGTTCTCGTCCCGTGACAGCTGAACTTGCCTTACTGATTGGGAAGTCAATGGGCCAGTCGCCTCACTATTGGCTCAATCTTCAATCCGAGTATGATCTAAAAGTTGCGGAGAAAGCGATTCGCGCGCAACTGCGAGCAGTTGCGGAGTTCTCGGCGGCATAGGGAATCGAGTGCGCAAGCATCGGTATTCTTGTCGTCAGCCGCCCATCGCTTCGAGTAACGCATGGAACCCCGCAATTGGCGGTTAAGTTGGAGCGGCCTTTGCGCTCGAACCGGCGCCGGATTTGTTCACGATCAAGTACTTCAGCAAACTCGGCGAACAAGCCCGGCCGAACTCAAGAGATCGATCTCGCCGTCGGCTGCAAGTTCAATTAGGCGGCTTGGAGCGCTTTCGCCTAAGACTGCCGAGAGCGCCACATTGGTGTCAAGCACCGGGCGCATTGCGCTTCGCCCGGCGTGCGGCGCGCACGGCCTCTATTTCGGCCTGTACCTCCTCCTCGCTCATCGGCGGCAATTCTCGCATAGCCTTGCCGGTTTCAAGGAGCTTGCGCCCCGCTTCGCGCTTGAGCGCGGCGCGAAGCGCTCGCTCGATCCCATCATCATTGAGAAGACCCGCAGCTTGGGCTTTCCGCGCTAGTTCATCGAATAGTTGAACGGTAAGTTCGGTCATGGATTTTCCTTTGCAAGTGCGGCTTGGACCAGCGCTGGCGGAATCGAGATGCCCGCGCACATACATCCACCCAGTAGTGTCCGGTTAATGGCGATGCGACGAGTCGCAGGTGTTTGATCTAATGGGGCAATGAAGCATTTTTTGCATGTCACCGACTTGAACGCCAAAATGAGCGAAGCTTCTGGCTTTCCTCGCTG
>JBJXGQ010000202.1:0-15763 GCA_046160525.1 Burkholderiales bacterium | reverse complement strand
CGGCTGCCAGCTCGCGCTAATTTCGAAAGCCGTACGGAAATTACTCTGGATCGGTTTTCGACAACGGGAATGTTCCGCGTATGAGTTCCATGTAGCGGTCACGCTCGCTTTGGCTCACGGCTTCCTTCTTCGGTTCGCCCGCCATCTTGGCGTCCCAATTGCGCATCATGTCCGCGTGCGCGGCTTCCTCGCTGCGGGTCATGACTTGCTGTTTGGGAGTGCCGCTGGGTTTGGCTCCCCAATCGCGCATCATGTCGTTGTAGGCGTCGTCGGGACTACGGCTCGTGATCCCGCCTTCGGCGAGAGCGTAGCCCATGCCGATCAACATGCTCGCCACTGCAATCGCTGCGCTGGTACGTGTTTTCATGAGTATCTCCAGGATGAGTGCAATTTAGTAACGCGAGGGGCCTTTCATCGCGGATCCCCGCGTTCGCAGGTGAAGTTCGCGCGCCGGAGCGCTAGAGTGCGTACCGCGCGATCCAACGCACCTTACAATGCTTCCGGCGTTCGGAACTTCGGATGCGACGATTGCAGTTTAGGCATTCTTGCAATACGCGGCTATGCCACTTAGGTCATATATCAGGGTTATGCAAGACTTCATCTCACCAAGGACTCACACCATGATCACAGCGTTACGATTATCCGCACTCGGTCTCGCATTGGCTTGGCAAACGCAAGCGTGGCCTGCTGGGCCGGAGCAGGCGGACAAACTGGCCGCCGCGGTGGAGCAAAAGGTCATTGCATGGCGCCGGGACATTCACCAGAATCCAGAACTGGGTAACCGCGAAGTTCGCACCTCGAAGCTGGTGGCCGAACACCTCCGTTCCCTTGGGCTCGACGTCACTACCGGAGTGGCCTATACCGGTGTGATCGCCGTGCTGCGTGGTGCAAAGCCTGGCCCCGTCGTGGCTTTACGGGCGGACATGGACGCGCTCCCCGTCACCGAGGAAGTGGATTTGCCGTTCGCATCCAAGGTCAAGACTCAATGGGCGGGCAAGGAAACCGGCGTCATGCACGCATGCGGGCATGACACGCATGTGGCCATTCTCATGGGCGTGGCCGAAGTACTGTCCAAGATGAAAGGCGAGTTGCCGGGGACCGTCAAGTTCATCTTCCAGCCGGCCGAGGAGGGGCCGCCTCCTGGAGAGGAAGGCGGTGCGGCCTTGATGATCAAACAAGGCGCCATGGAGAATCCAAGGCCCGAGGTGATATTCGGTTTGCACATTGCCTCACTACATGAAGCGGGGCAAATCGCCTACCGCCCAGGTGCCGCGATGGCGGCCGCCGACGTGTTGCGTATCACGGTGAAGGGCAGGCAGACCCATGGCTCCGCACCCTGGGGTGGGGTGGACCCCATCGTCGTGGCCGCCCAAATCGTGCTGGGATTGCAGACCATCGTCAGCCGGCAAGTGGACATCACCAAGGAACCCGCCGTGGTGACGATCGGCGGAATCGATGGCGGCAACCGCTTCAACATCATCCCCGACAAAGTGGAGATGGTGGGCACGGTGCGAACCTTCGACGAAAAACTGCGCGAGGATATCCACCGGCGCATCAAGCTGATCGCGGAGAGCATCGCCATGGCATCGGGAGCGGTGGCCGAGGTCAATATCGAAAAGCCCTACTCGGTGACCATCAACGACCCTGCCTTGACGCAACGCATGCTGCCCACGCTGCAACGGGTTGCTGGCGAGAAGAACGTGATTCTTCGCGACCGCGTCATGGGCGCCGAGGATTTTTCCTTCTTCGCGCAGAAGGCACCGGGGCTATTTGTTTTCCTGGGAGGTACCGCGAAGGGCGCGGACATGAGCAAGGTGGCGTACAACCACTCGCCGCGCTTTCAGATCGATGAGTCCGCGCTCCTGCTAGGCGTGCGGACCTTGGCGCACCTCACCTTGGACTATATGCGCTAAGCTTGCGCGCACCGCGCTGCTGTTTGCGGCTATCGAGAATGTGGATTAGCAATTAACCGGGAGGACATATGGAGAGAATACCCCTTACCCTGGGGCGAGCCGCGGGCTTGCTGGGAATCATCATCTGCCTGGTTTCGGCTGGAGTGCGTGCGGCTGGCTCCTACTGGGTCGCAGGCGTTCCCGCGTCGTCACTCTTCAACTTGGGTATCGCGTCGATGGTCGCGGGCTGCTTTTTTCTTTTGCTGGTGGCTACCTCCCGGCCGCGGCGGGGGTGAGCTATCGAACAGACGGCCGCGCCACGGGTTGCTTGAGTTCTCGAAACAGTTCCAAGGTGCGCGCCACCCGGTCCTTGGGCAGAAGGTGTTTCTCGTCCACCCGCAGTTTGTCTTGCCCGCTCAAGCGGAAATTACGGCGCGTCTGGATGAGTTGAATGATGCGCGCGGGGTCGATGGGCGGATTGCGCTCGAATTGCAATTGAATGGCCTCCGTGCTGGCGTCGATCTTGATGACGCCCACGCTCTTGGCCGCGATGCGCAGGCGGTGGCTATCCAGGAGGGTCTTGGTCGCATCGGGCGGTAGGCCGAAGCGGTCGGTGATCTCCTCTTGCAACTCTTCCAGCGCCTCGGGAGATTCGCAGTTGGCCATGCGCTTATAGAGCACCAGCCGCTCGTGTACGCCTGGGCAATAGTCCTCCGGCAGCAAAGCGGGAGCATGCAACTTGATCTCGGTGCTTACCGATAGAGGTTGCGACAGATCGGGTTCCTTGCCTTGCTTCAAGGATCGCACCGCAGCGTTCAGCATCTCGGCGTACAGCGCGAATCCCACCTCCTGCATCTCGCCGCTTTGCGATTCACCGAGCACCTCGCCCGCACCGCGGATCTCCAAATCATGCATGGCGAGAAAGAAGCCCGAGCCTAGCTCTTCCATCATCTGAATGGCTTCCAGGCGTTTGGCGGCTAGCGGCGTGACGTTGCCTTCCGCGTGGGTGAGAAGGTAGGAATAGGCCTGGTGATGGGAGCGCCCCACTCTTCCGCGCAACTGGTGCAATTGCGCCAGCCCGAATTTGTCCGCGCGGTTGATCACGATAGTGTTCGCCGACGGGATGTCGATACCGGTTTCGATGATGGTGGTACACAGCAGCAAGTTGAAACGCTGCTGGTAGAAGTCGCGCATCACCAGTTCCAGTTCCCGTTCAGGCAACTGGCCGTGGCCAACTCGAATGCGCGCTTCGGGAACGAGGGCGGAGAGTTTCTCCTCCATGCGCTGGATGGATTCCACTTCGTTGTGGACGAAGAACACTTGGCCGCCGCGCTTTAGTTCGCGCAACACCGCTTCGCGTATCAGGCCATCGCTCCAGCGCGAGACGAAGGTCTTGATGGCCAGGCGTTTCTGCGGCGCACTGGCGATGACGGAAAAGTCTCGTATGCCTTCGAGCGACATGGCGAGCGTGCGCGGGATGGGGGTGGCGGTGAGCGCGAGCACATCCACTTCGGCGCGTAGTGCCTTCAGTTGCTCTTTCTGGCGCACGCCAAAGCGGTGCTCTTCGTCGATGATGACCAGCCCCAGGTTCTTGAACTTCACCGAGTCTTGCACCAGTTTGTGAGTGCCTATGACGATGTCGAGGCGTCCTTCGCGCAGGGCATCCAAGGTTGCGCCTTGCTCCTTGCCCGAGCGAAAACGCGACAGCTCGGCAATCTTCACCGGCCATTCGGCGAAGCGGTCACCGAAGGTCTGGAAATGTTGCTCGGCCAGCAACGTGGTGGGCACCAGCACGGCCACTTGGCGGCCATCCATCACGGCCACGAAGGCAGCGCGTAGAGCTACCTCGGTCTTGCCGAAACCGACGTCACCACACACCAACCGGTCCATGGGTTTACCGGAGGTGAGGTCCTTGATCACGGCTTCGATCACGATGGATTGATCGCGCGTTTCCTCGAAGGGAAACCCTTCCGTGAAAGCTTCGTAGTCGTGGGGTTTGAGTTGGAAGGCGTGGCCCTTGCGCGCGGCGCGCTGGGCGTAGAGGTTGAGCAATTCCGCCGCCGTGTCGCGCACCTTTTCCGCCGCCTTGCGGCGCGCTTTCTCCCATTGGCCGCTGCCCAGTTTGTGCAGCGGTGCCGTTTCTGGCGACACGCCGCTGTAGCGGCCGATGACTTCCAATTGGGAGACAGGGACATAGAGCTTGTCGCCGCCGTCGTATTCCAGCAGCAAGAACTCGGTAGTGCCCTCGCCCATGTCCAAATTCACGAGGCCCAAGTAGCGGCCAATGCCGTGTTGGGAGTGAACCACGGGATCGCCAGTCTTCAGCTCCGAGAGATCGCGCAGAAGGTTCTCGGCCGCGTTCAAATTGGCGGCGGCGTCTCGGCGTTCCTTGGCGCGCGCTTGCGAGGGATAAAGCTCGTTCTCCGTTATGAAGGCGACGCCCGCGTCTTCATCGATAAAACCCGCCGCCAGCGGACCAACGGTGAGTAATAAGCTCGCATCGGCGGTGAGCGCATCCTCAAGGCTGGTGGCCGGGGTGGGCTTGAGGCCGTACTCGTTCAAGTAATGCAGCAAGGTCTCGCGCCGCCCGAGGCTGTCGGCCAGCAACACGACTCTTTGGGTACTGCCCGCCAGAAAAGCCGACAGGCGGTGCAAGGGTTGGTCCGCGCGGCGTTCCACTTGCAAGGGGGGAAGGGCTTGCACGGGAAGCGGGGTGGCATCGCCTTCGGCAATGAATTCCAGGCGGCTGAAGGGCTTGATGCCACCGAAGAATTGATCGGGGAGCAAGAACAATTCGGCGGGAGGCAGCAAGGGATGATCAGGGTCTCCGCGCATCAACTGGTAGCGCGACGAGGTGTCGCGCCAGAAAGTCTCCACTGCCTCTTGCAGATTACCCATGGAACACACCACGGCGCCTTGCGGAAGATAATCGCCGAGCACCGCCGTGTGCTCGAAGAAAAGCGGCAGGTAGTACTCGATGCCGGCGGGAAACACGCCTTGGCTCACATCCTTGTACAGGCGCTTCTTGGAGGGATCGCCCTCGAACTTCTCGCGAAAATTCTTGCGAAAGCGGGTGCGGGCGGCCTCGTCCGTGGGAAATTCCCGCGCGGGCAGCAGCCGCACATCGTTCACCTTGTAGATGGATTTCTGCGAATCCACGTCGAAGGTGCGGATGCTGTCGATTTCGTCGTCCAGCAAATCGATGCGGTAGGGCACCACGCTGCCCATGGGGAACAAGTCGATGATCCCGCCGCGAACGCTGTATTCGCCGGGGGAGACAACCTGGGAGACGTGGTTGTAGCCGGCCAGGGTGATCTGATTACGAAGTTGCTCGGAGGAGAGCTTCTCCCCCTTCTTCAGAAAGAACGTGTAGGCGGCGAGATACTCCACGGGAGGCAGCCGGTAGAGCGCGGTAGTGGTGGGCACGATGGCCACGTCGCACTCCCGGCGGGAAATCTGGTGCAGCGTACCCAAGCGCTCGGAGATAAGATCCTGGTGCGGAGAAAAATTATCGTAGGGCAGCGTTTCCCAATCTGGCAGCAGGTACACGCGCAGGTGGGGCGCGAAGAACGCGATCTCCGCGCGCAACCGGTGCCCGTCCGAGGCCGTTGCCGTGAGAACCACTACGGGAGCGTGTTTTTGCGCCAGGCGTGCCAAGGCGCAGGCATCGCTGGATCCGGCAATATGGGTAACGCCGGTGCGCTGCCCCGGTCTGGGGGGAGTGAGCGTAATCATTGGGGCGGCGGATTATAGTCGTGACCAGTTGCCTGCCGGGCCTGCGAAGCGGCGATAATGCGTATATGAACGAGAAACCGGTAAAAAATATTTGGGCCCTGGTGCCCGCCGCGGGAAGTGGTCTGCGCATGGGATGCGTGACGCCAAAGCAGTACGTGGCGCTGCACGGGCAGCCCATGGTGTGGCACAGCGTGCAGGCCTTGCGTACGCATCCAAGGGTGCATCGCGTCGTCATCGCCATCGACGAGGCGGACCGCTACTGGGATACCCTGGGTTTATCCGAATCCTTGGCCGGTTGCACCGTGCTGCGCTGTGGCGGGAGCAATCGCGCGCAGACGGTATTCAATGCGCTTACAGCCATGGCGGATATGGTTCAAGCCACGGACTGGGTGTTGGTACACGACGCGGCCCGCCCGTGTCTCATTGCCAGCGCCTTGAACCGGCTGTTCCATGAAGTGGAGGACGATGAAGTAGGCGGATTGCTCGCCCTTCCCGTGCGCGATACCTTGAAACGCGCGCAACCTGACGGGCGCGTGGACCGCACCGAACCCAGGGAAGGTTTCTGGCAGGCGCAAACGCCCCAGATGTTTCGCTACGAATTGCTCATGCGCGCGCTCTCTGTGGGAGACCTTTCCCGCGTGACCGATGAAGCGAGCGCGGTGGAAGCCCTGGGGCTCAAGCCCAAGCTCGTGCATGGCAGCGCGCAGAACATCAAGGTGACCTATCCCGAAGACGTAGCCCTGGCGGACAGATTTCTGGCATCGTGATCTCGGAGTTCGCACTCATCGAGCGTTACTTCACGCGCCCCGCGCCCACGGCGGATCTGGGAGTGGGCGACGATGCGGCCCTGGTGCGAATCCCGGAAGGCCACCAACTGGCGGTGTCCACGGACATGCTCGTTTGTGGCCGGCATTTCCTCGCGGACGTGGCACCCGCGCGCCTCGGGCACAAGTGTCTTGCGGTGAATCTTTCCGACATGGCGGCCATGGGCGCGGCACCGCGTTGGTTCACGCTCTCGGTCTCCTTGCCAGAAGTAAATGAGACGTGGCTGGGGGAGTTTTCCAAAGGCATGTTCGCCCTGGCGGACCGGTTCGGCACGGAACTAATTGGTGGCGACACTACGTCAGGCCCGCTCAACATATGCGTTCAGATTCTAGGGGTGGTGCCCACGGGGCAAGCGCTAAAACGCTCGGGTGCCCAACCGGGAGACGACGTATGGGTGTCCGGTACGCTTGGCGATGCGGCCCTAGGCCTGGCGGCGCTCAAAGGGGAAGTGCAACTGTCATCAGATGCCTTGGATTTCGCCCGCGCCCGCTTGGAGCAACCCTCCCCCAGAGTGGCGCTTGGCATTGCCCTGCGCGGCGTGGCGAGTGCCGCGATCGACGTCTCCGATGGATTGCTTGCGGACATCGGCCATATCCTCGATCGCTCGAACGTGGGTGCCAGCATCGAGTGGGAGCGAGTGCCGCTGTCCAACGCATTGCGAAGTCACTGCGATACAGAACGGCAGCAACGCTACGCGCTCAGTGGCGGCGATGATTACGAGCTGTGTTTTACCGCTTCCCCACGCCACCGCGAAACCATCGCAACCGTAGCGCGTGCTCAAGTGCTAACACTCGCCCGAATCGGCGTCATCGAAAGCACAGCGGGTGCGCGCGTGCGAGACGGGCAAGGACATCCAGTTCAATTGGCGAGCCATGGCTTCGACCACTTCGTTTAGACGAGCGCGCTTAAGCTTTGGCTATCTGTTGCGCAGCCCCGCGCGGCTCATTGCCTTTGGATTTGGAGTGGGCCTGGCTCCGCGCGCGCCCGGGACACTCGCATCGCTCGCCGCCATCCCGCTCTACAACGCTTTGGCGGTGCGCATGGCGACGATGGATTTGCTGCTTCTCGCGGGATTGGCCTTTTTCGCGGGCGTATGGGCCTGCGAGAAAACGGGGCGCGATATTGGGATGGAAGATCACGGCGGCATGGTCTGGGATGAGATCGTAGCCATGGTGTTCATCTTGAGCTTGCTTCCCGGTACGCTCATCGCACAAGGCATAGCCTTTGGCTTGTTCCGTTATTTCGATATCGCCAAGCCTGGCCCCGTGGGTTACGCCCAGCTCAAAATCCGTGGCGGCCTGGGCGTGATGGCGGACGATCTGGTCGCGGCCTTTCTCGTGCTGGTGTGCTTCACTCTTTGGAAATTAATTCTGGGATGGCCCTCATGGATGACGAACTCTACGTTCTAGCGCAAGACCTTGGCCAAGCGTTGCAGGCCAAAGGCTGGATGGTCGCGACGGCGGAATCTTGCACGGGAGGCTGGATAGGGCAAGCCATTACCATGGTGCCGGGTAGTTCAGCATGGTTCGACCGCGGGTTCATCACCTACACCAACCGCGCGAAGATGGAGATGCTGGGCGTATCCGCCGGTACGCTCAGGCGTTACGGCGCGGTCTCTGAACAGACGGTAGCGCAGATGGTGAGCGGAGCGTTGGAGCGCAGCAGTGCGAACATCGCCGTTGCCGTCTCCGGGGTTGCCGGGCCATCCGGTGGTATGCCGGAGAAGCCGGTGGGAACCGTGTGCCTTGCTTGGGGAGTGCGCAATCAACCCGCACAGCTACGGACCGTGCTTTTGCCTGGGGATCGCGATGGCGTGCGGCGCCAGACGGTGGCGAGCGCTTTAAGGGAACTCCGCGAGCTAGCGCTGTAACTCCGCGATATCCCGGTATAGCTCCAAGGCTTCCGGATTCGCCAGCGCCTCGCGATTCTTGATGGCACGCCCATGCACGATATCGCGCACGGCAAGCTCCACGATCTTGCCGCTCTTGGTGCGGGGAATATCGGCCACCTGAACGATCTTGTCGGGCACGTGGCGGGGTGTTGTGTTGGCCTTGATGTGTTGTTTGATGCGCCGGATGAGTTCGGTGTCCAGGGTCACGCCGTCGCGCAAGCGCACGAAGAGCACCACGCGTACATCCTTATTCCAGTCTTGCCCGATGACCAGGCTTTCCATCACCTCGGGCAACTGTTCCACCTGCCGGTAAATCTCCGCGGTGCCGATGCGCACACCGCCGGGGTTGAGCACGGCATCGGAGCGGCCATAGATGATGGTGGTGCCGCGCTGCGTGAGTTCGATGTAATCGCCGTGGTGCCAGACGTTGGCATAGCGCGCGAAGTAGGCGTCGTGGTATTTCTTGCCTTCCGGGTCGTTCCAAAAACCCACGGGCATGCATGGGAAGGGCGCCGTGCATACCAGTTCGCCTTTTTCTTCCACGATGGGCTTGCCCTCATCGCCGAAAACTTCCACCTTCAACCCTAAGCCGCGGCATTGAATCTCACCGCGGTACACGGGTAGCAACGGGCTGCCCAGCACGAAGCACGACACGATGTCGGTGCCGCCCGATATGGAGGAGAGCAACAAATCCTTCTTGATGTCCGAGTAGACATACTCGAAGCTCTCCGCCACCAGCGGCGAGCCCGTGGAGGTCATGGTTTTCAGGGCCTTCAACTTGTGGGTGGCGATGGGCCTTTGCCCCACCTTCTTGATGGCGTCGATGTACTTGGCCGAGGTGCCGAAGATCGTCATGGATTCCGCGTCGGCGAACTCGAAGAGAATCGCCGGATTGGGCGCCAGGGGCGAGCCGTCGAAGAGCAGCAGCGTGGCGCCCGACGCGAGGCCAGAAACCAGCCAGTTCCACATCATCCAGCCGCAGGTGGTGAAATAAAACAAGCGGTCGTCGCGTTTGAGATCCGTGTGAAGTTGGTGTTCCTTCATGTGCTGGAGCAAGGTACCGCCAGCGCCATGCACGATGCACTTGGGCACGCCAGTGGTGCCGGAGGAGTACAGAATCAGCAAAGGGTGATCGAAGGGTAGGCGCGTGAATTCGATGTCCTTCGCAGAGAATTTGCCGGTGAAATCCGCGTACATCTGCGCCTTGGGCACGCCCTTCAAGCCGGGCTTGGCCTTGACGTAGGGCACTACCACCACGCGTTCCAGCGTGGGCAACCCTTGCGCGATTTCTCGCACGCGATCCATCACGTCAATGGGTTTGCCCGCATACCAATAGCCTTCGGCGCATATGAGCACTTTGGGCTCGATCTGCCCCAGGCGGTCGAGCACGCCTTGCACGCCAAAATCCTGCGAGCAGGAAGACCAGATGGCGCCGATGCTCGTGGCCGCCAGTAAAGCGATGATGGTCTCGGGCATGTTGGGCATGAAACCGGCGACGCGGTCGCCGGGCTGGATACCCATGGCCCTGAACGCCTGCGCGAGCTTGGAGACTTCGTCGTAGATGTCGCCGAAGGAAAGGTGGCGGCGAAACTTGTGCTCGCCCCAGAAAATCATCCCCACCTGGTCGTCGCGCCGGCGCAGCAGATTCTCCGCGTAGTTCAACTTCGCTTGCGGGAACCATTTGGCCCCAGGCATGCGATCGCCGTTCAAAAGATAGGGCGCCGCCCCCATGTCGCCCACGACTTCGCAGAACACCCAAACGGATTGCCAGAATTTTTCAGGCTCGCGGATGGACCAGTCGTAGAGGCTGGAGTGATCGTGCACCTTCGCTTGCCACTTGTCGTTGGCGAAGGCGATAAAGGGGGTGAGATTCGAGAGAGCGATACGCTCTGGCGTGGGCTCCCATAGTTTGACCGCGGCGTCGCTCATTTGGCTACTCTGCGCGAAGTTGGGGGAAAAGAATTACGTCTCGAATGCTGGCGCTGTCGGTGAGCAGCATCACCAGGCGGTCGATGCCGATCCCTTCGCCCGCCGTGGGGGGAAGGCCGTGCTCCAGGGCGCGGATGTAGTCCGCGTCGTAATGCATGGCTTCGTGATCGCCAGCATCCTTCTGGCGCACTTGCTCTTGGAAGCGTTCAGCTTGGTCTTCGGCGTCGTTCAACTCGGAAAAGCCGTTGGCGATTTCACGCCCAACCATGAAGAGCTCGAAGCGGTCCGTGATGCCGGGATTGTTATCGTTACGCCGTGCAAGCGGCGAGACTTCCGCCGGATAATCGATGATGAAAGTAGGCTCGAACAGCAGGCTTTCCGTGGTTTCCTCGAAGTAAGCCAACTGTAGCGCGCCGGTTCCATCGGCGGGCTTATGGGGGATACCGCGTTTCTTCAACTGTCCCGTAAGCCAATCGCGTTTGTTGAGATCGGATTCGGAAATGTCCGGATGGTACTTGTGGATGGCTTGAGCGATGGTGAGGCGGTCGAAGGGTTTTGCCAGATCCATTGCACGGCCTTGGTAGCTTAGTTGCGTGGTACCGAGCACGCGCGTGGCGACATCACGGAACATCTCCTCGGTGAAGTCCATGAGGTAACGGTAGTCCCGGTAGGCCTCGTAGAATTCCAGCATGGTGAATTCAGGGTTGTGCCGGGTGGATATGCCTTCGTTACGGAAGTTGCGGTTGATCTCGAACACCTTCTCGAAGCCGCCCACCACCAGGCGCTTGAGATAAAGCTCGGGCGCCACGCGCAGATAGAGCTCCATGTCGAGGGCGTTGTGATGGGTGATGAAGGGCCGCGCGGCGGCGCCACCGGGAATGCGGTGCATCATCGGCGTTTCCACTTCGAGGTATCCGCGGCTCACGAGAAACTCGCGAATGGCTTGCACGGTCTTGGAGCGCAGCGTGAATACCTTGCGCGATTCTTCGTTGGTGATGAGGTCAAGGTAACGCTGGCGGTACTTCTGTTCCTGGTCCGCGAGGCCGTGAAATTTTTCCGGCAGCGGGCGCAGCGATTTGGTGAGCAAGCGGATCTTGCTCACCTTGATGGTCAGCTCGCCCGTGCGAGTCTTGAACAGCGTGCCTTCCGCACCCAGAATATCGCCCAGGTCCCAGTGCTTGAAAGCTTCGTGGGACTCGGTTCCCACGCCTTCGTTGTTCAGGTATATCTGAATACGCCCGGACATGTCTTGCAACGTCGCGAAACTGGCCTTGCCCATCACGCGCTTTAGCATCATGCGGCCGGCAATAGCTACCGCTATCGCCGAGGGTTCTAATTCTTCGTTCTTCTTTCCGTCGTGGTCGATCTGCAGATCGCCCGCGAGGTCCTTGCGTTGGAAATCGTTTGGGAACGCATTGCCCTGCTGCCTAAGGGCGGAGAGCTTCGTACGGCGTTCTTCGATGATCTGGTTGGATTCCTGATCTATAGAGGCCGGCGCAATGTTTTCACTCATATATTTCCATTCATGAAGACTGATCGACAAGGCTAAGAATCGCTTTTTCGAAATGCCGGAAGCTAGGAGAGGCCTCCCGAAGTCGGCTGAGATTAAGCTTGAAAGTTAATTTGGACTGGTGGATTGTGGGTTTGTAGGCGAAACCTCTTGGCATCGCTTGACTCAACCATCCCTTGGCATCTCGAACGGTTTCGGGATTGCCCGGAAACGAGGTGGAGTCACGTATGTTTAAAAGTAGTCGCGTGCTAGTGGCGTCAGTCAGAAAAAGAGTCTCGTACTCCTTGATCATGAAAGCAACGCGGAATGGCCAATTTGGCGAGATTTTGGCTGCTCGATCATAGAGGCCATCAGCTTCTACCTTAGGGCAATCGCAAGATTGGCAATCAAAATCCAGTACCCATAGTATGGCCGCCGTTTCCTTTATTGCCATTCGAAAATAATTCTCGAAGTTGGACAGCACCTTGGGTAAATCGCCGCGACGATGGGGCCGTAGTATTTGAACCGTGTGTATCTGATGGTCCCGCAGCACTCTTCGAACAAGCAGCGGCACCGCATGCAGGTCACCATACCCCTCAACTATCGGTAGTAATCGACTCATGCGTCTTCCGGCTGCAAGCCTTCCGCCGTCATGAGTTCTTGCAAACTGATTAACTGCTCCTTAACTGCTTCCGTTTGCGTTGCTTTGATCGGGGAGACCAACGTCTTTCCGTTCTTCATGGAAACGACGCGTATCTCTTCAGGGCGAATGAAGTCAACCAGATGAGGACTATGACTGGTGATAAGTAACTGAGTTCGCTCTGACACCTCCCTGAACGCCTCTGCCAGTGTTGCCAAAATCGCGGGGTGAACGGTTTGCTCTGGTTCCTCGAGGGCAATAAAAAAAGGAGCCGGTATTTGATATAAAGCGAGCAGAATACCGAAAATCCTCAGTGTTCCGTCAGAGAGTTGGACGGGATCAAAATCGTGCATGGCTTTGGGGCTATTTTTTACGCGAAACTGCGGGACGAGATAACCGCCAACGGTTCTTACCGTCACATCCTGCAGGTTCGGAACGACCATGCGCATTGTTTCTAGAATCCTCTCAAGCGCTTCGCGTCCTCTCGGGGATTTTTTCAGCGCTTTCAGAATCGATGCCCAATTCTCACCGGATTCCTTGAGGGTTCTGTCCGTCTCCGGGCGAGATGGCTCGCGAAGCGTATTCGGATATAGCGCCGAGAATCGAAAACCAGAGAGAAGTTGCAAAATTGGGCGGCCGATGGGCCCCATCATGAACCGGCTTCCTAGCGCCAGTTGGTCCGGGAGAAGCCGGTGTTTCTTGTCTGCTTGGCCGTCAACAGACAGTTCGCCGCCGGCGGATCGCTCAAAATGGTGTTGTTTAAGCCCTTGAGACAGCCATGTGTCCTTGCTTTCTTCAAAGGCGAAGAACTCTTCATACCAACTTGCCGTCTCGCGTTCAACTCGAAAGTTGCCCGCGGTAAGACTTGCGATCGTTAGCTCGTAGTTGCCGCCGATAGCAGCCGCTTTCTCTCCGGCATCCGAATACTCGATTGCTACTGAAATTTGATAGGGTTTCGTCGGTGAGTATTGCCGGATCACGCCAATCCCGCCGCGCTTGCTTACGGCATGGTCAAGACCATCCGTCACGATATCTCTAAGAAACCGTAGCCCGTCCACAATATTGCTTTTGCCTACCGCATTGGGACCGACCAGCAGCGTCACTGGAGTAAGATCCAGCAACTGAACATCGGCCAGACTCTTGTAGTGCCGAATCCTGATGGACTTGAGGAACATTCGTTCTCCTGCTGCGTTATACGCCTTGCTTCAAACTGGCTGAGATGAAATCGTCAAGATCGCCGTCCAACACCGCTTGGGTGTTGCCGGTCTCGAAATTGGTGCGCAAATCCTTGATGCGCGATTGGTCCAGCACGTAAGACCGGATCTGGTGGCCCCAAGCGATGTCGGTCTTGTTGTCCTCGATCTTCTGTTTGTCCGCCAGTTGCTTGCGCAACTCCATTTCATAGAGGCGAGATTTCAGCATGGCCATGGCCTCGGCCTTGTTGCGATGCTGTGAGCGGTCGTTCTGGCACTTCACGATGATGCCCGAGGGAACGTGGGTGATGCGAATGGCGGATTCGGTCTTGTTCACGTGCTGGCCGCCCGCACCGCTGGCGCGAAAGGTATCGATCTCCAAATCGGCGGGGTTGATGTCGATCTCGATATTTTCGTCCACTTCCGGAAATACGAACACGCTGGCGAAGGAAGTATGGCGGCGCGCGTTGGAATCGAAGGGCGATTTGCGCACCAGCCGGTGGACGCCGGTTTCCGTGCGTAACGTGCCGAAGGCGTAGTCGCCGGAAATTTTAAGAGAAGCGCTCTTCAGGCCGGCGACTTCACCGGGAGATTCCTCCAACACCTCCACCTTGAAGCCGCGGCGCTCGCCGAAGCGCACGTACATGCGCGTGAGCATCTGCGCCCAATCCTGGGCTTCCGTGCCGCCCGAACCCGATTGAATATCGATGAAACAGTTGCTGGGATCCAAGGGATTGGAGAACATGCGGCGAAACTCCATGCCCGCGACAATTTTCTCGATGCCTTCCACGTCGCCCTCCACGCTCATCAAGGTGGATTCATCGTCCTCCGTGCGGGCGAGTTCCAGCAATTCCTGGTTGTCGCGCAAGCCTTGGGAGACTTGCTCCAAGGAACCCACGATGGATTCGAGCGACTTGCGTTCCTTACCGAGTTCTTGCGCGCGCTGGGCATCGCTCCACAGCGCGGGGTCCTCCGTTAGGCGGGCAACCTCGGCGAGCCGCTGCTTCTTTTCATCGAAGTCAAAGATACCTCCGCAACTCACCGGCACGCTGGGTCAGGTCCGAGAGTTTCGATTCGATGGCGTTTACTTGTTCGGCTTGCATGGTAAGGCGGGGGAGGGGGTTCGGAAAGGCGCGGATTCTACCTTATGGGGCGCGGGATCTAGGATTTGGGGAAACCTAATCGTCGGCGCTTCCGGCATCGGAGTTTGAGGATTCATTTTCAAGAGGATCGTCTCTATTGCGCGAAAACTGGCGCGGAAGACCTGCATCGTCTCCGGGTTCTCGCTCATCGGGATACCGGCCCGAGGTCCTTTCTGGGTGCTGCCGCAATAAGTGCAGCACGACGACAGCACCTAAGTAGGGCAAAAGCCAAATTAGCGCAATCAGCGCCGCCCTCTGCAACGAGGTGGAGAGATCGTCGTGAAACATGCGCCAGGTGACCCAGATGTTTAGGAACGCTCGCGCCAAGAACACCGCAAATAGAAACCCTAGGATCACGATAGGCTATCGCTTGGAAAGACAAGGCAAGGTAAACGACGGCGGAGTCGAGCGCGAGTTAGATTGGGCAATGGCCGATTCACATGATCAGATCAAAAAGTCGCCGGGGGCAGCCCGGCAGCTGGTCACTTTCTCTTGCGTGCCCAAGAGAAAGTAACCAAAGAGAAGGGCACCCCTACTGCCCCGCCCCTTGCGGGGTACCCTGCGTTACTCGAAGCGATGGGCGCCTGCGGAACTAGTCCGCGCAAAGGGCGCGCGGCCGTCGAACAGTCCTCGGCGACAGCCCCCATCGCTCCTGCGTTACTCGGCGGTTCAGAAGGGGGGAGCACGTCAACTTCTAAAGCCAAACCTAACCCAACCCAACCCCCAAACCTCTTAACCCAAAACCTACACCCTTCGCAAACCGCTGGTTTGCTTTTCCCCCCTTATGCCGCGCCGAGCAGCTCGGCGGGCTCGCGGGGTTTCGCCTAGGACTGTCCGACGGCCGCGCGCGCTTCATGCGCGGACTAGTTCCGCAGGCGCCGCGAGACCGCCAGGCAGCGCAGGAGAAAAGCGGCATCAGGGTGCCTTTCTTTTTGGTTACTTTTTCTTGGGCAAGCAAGAAAAAGTGACCAGTTGCCGGGCTGCCCCCGGCGGTTTTGGCTCGGAGTTTCTATGCAAAGAACGAAAT
>JBJXGQ010000201.1:0-11381 GCA_046160525.1 Burkholderiales bacterium | reverse complement strand
GCCAGCAGGGAACTGCGCTGGATGAACTCCCGGCGCGATTGCGACTGCAACTCTTTCTTGGACTCATCGTTGCTCACGGCTAACTCCTCCTCTTGGTCAAAAGGCCTTCCGGCCGAAACTTCACGATCGCGATTGCAATCAAGAAGACTAGAACATCCGCCACCACGGGCTTGATGGCCCAGGGCAGGGCGGCACTGGTGGTCCCCACCAAGGCGGCGCCCAGTATGGAACCCTCGAAGCTGCCCATGCCACCCAGCATGACAGCGAGGAAAGATTTGATCAAGAAAGGCACGCCCATGTCCGCGTTAAGGGCATAAATGGGAACCATGAGGCCGCCCGCGAGCCCAGCCAAGGCGGCGCCGAAGGCGAAGGTACCGGCGTAGACGCGGCTAGTGGAAATTCCGGAGGCGCGCGCGAGCGCCGGGTTTTCCAGGGACGCTCGCATGCGCAATCCCCAGTCGGTCTTGGTCAGCAGCAGATAGCTCCCCACCATGATGAGGACGGTGATGAGGATTACCGCCGTGCGCCACTTCGAAATGGAGACGTGGCCCACCTCGAAGGAGCCCACGAAGGGCGCCACCACGTTGAAAAACTGGCCTCCCAGGAGCATGCGCACCCCTTCTCGGAGCACTAAACCGATGGCGTAGGTACCCAGCATGGCGACGATGGGCGCGGCGTAGAAGCGCCGGATGACCGTGCGCTCCAGGGCGATCCCGACAATCCCCACCACGATGGGCGCCACCAGCATGCCCAGCCACGCGGGCAGCCCGCGCTCGTAGAACCAGTAAACCGTGTAGGCCCCCAGCAGGACGAACTCGCCGTGGGCGAAATTGAAGATGCCCATCATGCTGGCGATGACACCCAGCCCCAGCACCACCAGTACAAATATGGCGCCGTAAGCGGCCACGTCAAAGAAGAATGGGATGGAATTCACGGCTTCTTAGGGCAACTGCTCGCGCGACGTTATTGTTTACCGCGCCGCGGGGTCTCCTCTCCATGCGCGGTACGGCTCCTCTCCAAACTTTCGGCCGGGCTTCGCCTGGCCGATCGCGCCGCAACGATAAGACTTCCTTAGCTGCGAAGCAAGGCTCTTATTAAAGGGATCCCGATGGCGCAATGCATCATCGCGGTCGAAACCGGGACCGTAAATCTGGCCGCATGACGTCGAAATCCAGAAAGAGGAATTGGTCCTCTGGATCGTGGACGGCGCGGTGAGTCTGATCGTAGACATGCTCCCCGGCCGTGGTCCCCTCGGGCACCAAGCCGTGCTTGCGGCGCGGGTCCAGGAGGATGATTTCACCCGCTTCGTGCCGCGCGGCCGTGCTGGTCTCGTCCACCAATCCAAGGCGGCCCGAGTGTGCGACGACCACCACGAAATACACGTAAGGGAAGCGAAAGAAATCATCGTGCAGTCCCACTGGGCCGCAGCCATGCACGGAAAAGCGATCGCGGCTGAATATCTCGCGCGGCAGGGCAAGCTCCTCGACGATCTGGTCACGCAGGCTGTCGATGAAGCCCAGGCGAATGTGATCGTAGAGCCGGGGCAATTCGCGTGTTTCCTCGGCGGGAAAATCGCCGGGACATAACTCGCGCGCCAGGCCGTGGAGCGCTTGTAACTCGTCAAGCCCCTGGCTGACCCGTTTTCCCGTTCGTATGAAGGATGCGCCTAGTGGTTCCATGGCCCGATTCTAAAGCGCTACGCTGGGCAGCCACATCCTGCGTACAATCCCAGTTATAGCGCGCTACAACGGAGTGGAAAGTGATCCAACCGCAAGGAGGGTCCCCGATGCAACCCATGCAACACGAGATCGAGGTCATCCTCACTCGCCAGCTTGCAAGCTACTTGTCCACTCCGGTATTTCTGGTGGATGTGGAGGGCACGCTGCTGTTCTACAACGAGCCTGCGGAAACAATCCTGGGCCATCGCTTCGAGGATACCGGCGAAATGGCCGCCTCGGAGTGGACCACCGTGTTCACGCCCGTCGATGACGATGGCACGCAGATCCCGCCCGAAGGGCTGCCGCTCATCATCGCGCTGCGCCAAGGGCGCCCCGCTCACCGAAAATTCTGGATTCGCGGATTGGACGGCAAGCGCCGGCATCTCGCGGTGACCGCCCTGCCATTGATAGGCCAGGCCCAGCGCTGCATCGGGGCGGTCGCCATCTTTTGGGAGATCAAGGAGTGATGCAAGTATCCTTTTGGGGTACGCGCGGCTCCTTGGCCACCCCAGGCCCGGATACCACACGCTACGGCGGCAACACGTCCTGTGTGCAAGTGACGGGGGAACAAGGCTGGACACTGGTGCTGGATGCGGGAACCGGAATACGCCTTCTGGGAAACGCACTGCCTCAGACATTGCGGCGGATCGATTTGCTGCTCACCCATCTGCACATGGACCATATCCAGGGCCTGGGTTTCTTCAAGCCCCTTTACGAAGAAGGCATGGACATCCATATCTGGGGTCCCGCCAGCACGACGCAGAACTTGCGCGAGCGCCTTGCCCGTTATCTTTCTCCGCCCTTGTTCCCAGTGCGGCTAAGGGACTTGCCCTGCAAGCTCACGCTGCATGAGGTGCCTTGCGGAGAGAGTGCCATCGGCCCTTTCAAGGTGTCCGCAGCCCTGCTATGCCACCCTGGGCCCACCGTCGGATATCGTATTTCGACGGATGCGGGGACCATGGCCTACCTGCCCGACCACGAACCGGTTCTAGGAATGAAGCGGCTGTGTCTACCGGGGGAATGGACATCGGGTTTCGCCCTCGCTCATGGTGCGGATCTGCTTTTGCACGATGCGCAGTACACCGATGAAGAATATCTAAGCCGCGTGGGCTGGGGCCACAGTTCGGTGACCGATGCCTTTGCCTTTGCCGTCATGTCGCAGACCAGGCATCTGGTACCCTTCCACCACGATCCGGAGCATAGCGACGAGTTCCTGGATGTGCTGTTCGCCCAGGCAGCCGAACGTACAAGACCCCAATTCAAATTGACGCCAGCACAAGAAAACGCGACCATCGTCGTGGGCAATTCCTGAATGAATGCCAAGGAGCTTCGAAACCCGTGAACTGGACACACGTTACAGTAGCCCTCGTACTGGCACTGGCGCCTGCCAGTGCCTCGCTGGCGCCAGAACAGGTGTTGCCACCGCAAGCGCTCTCGGGTGGCGTGCTCACTACCACGGAACAAGGCCGTCTCGCCTATTCCATCCCCACGGCCTTGCTCAATACGCAACAGACCGTGGCCTTTGCGCTAGGCAAGCGCATGTTTCAAAACCGCTGGGCCTTCTTCTGGTTCGAGCAGGCGGAATGGGGGCGGGGGCCCACCTCCAACGCGCAAGCTTGCACCACCTGCCACGCCGGTAACGGCCGGGGCGCGGCACCGGGGACCGATGTGGCCAATCTCGATGGCCCCGACGGTCCGCCTTTGGATAGTCACATCCCAGTGCGCTTTGAGCCAGCGCCGAACATGGTGATCCGCGTCAGCCTCAAAGGCGAGGGACCCCATGGCGGGCCGCTTCCCCACCCGCACTATGGAGACCAGCTACAAAATTTCGGCGTCAAGGGTGTGGTGCCCATCGAAGCGAATTTCAGCGTGCAGTGGAACGAGCACACCATTACCTTGGCGGATGGGGAACAGATTCGCTTGCGCTCGCCCCAAATTCTGCTGAGCGATCTTGGCTATGGGCCCTTGGGCGAAGATGCGATGGTCGCACCCCGCCTCGCACCTCCTGTGATCGGCCTTGGTTTGCTGGAGGCCATTCCAGAAAAAACGCTCCTGGCCTTGGCTGAAACCAACAAGCCTGCCGGCATCAAGGGCCGCCCTAACTACGTCTGGGACGAGGAGCAGAAGAAAACCGTCCTGGGCCGCTTTGGGCTCAAGGCCAATCACCCCAATCTACGCGAGCAAGTAGCCGCCGCCTTTCTCAACGACCTGGGATTGAGCACGCCCTTCTATCCCAACCAGAATTGCCCGCCCATTCAGAAAAGCTGCCAGGAACAAATGGTTTCCGGCCGCCCCGAGATCACCGCTCTCAGACTCGCTTCCACCGAACTCTATCTGCGCAGCCTCTCCGTGCCCGCGCGCCGCAATCTCGATGATCCGCTGGTACAACGCGGAGAAGCGCTCTTCGCGCAAGCGCACTGCACGGCGTGCCACGTTCCCGAGGTCAAGACCGGCGAGTATCCGCAATTTCCGCAAGCGGCCAATCAGACCATTCGCCCCTACACAGATCTCCTGCTCCACGACATGGGCGAAGGCCTAGCCGACAACCGTCCCGACTTTCAAGCGAGCGGCCGTGACTGGCGCACGCCCCCGCTATGGGGCATTGGACTATCCGAAACAGTGAACGGCGCCAACGCCTTCTTGCACGATGGCCGCGCGCGCAACTTCACCGAGGCGGTTCTTTGGCATGGCGGTGAGGCGGAAGTATCGCGCAAGGCGTTCGCCTCAATGACGAAGGGCGATCGCGACGCGGTCGTGGCGTTTTTGCGCAGTTTGTGAGGACGGGACTCGGAGGACATATCGAGCCCTGGCTCTTATTGCTTGATTTTCGAAGCGGCTGAGTGTTAGCCTATGCTTTGGCATATGTCAATCGCGGAGATTCCCATGGCCCCAAATTCCATCGATGACCCGAAACCCGCAAGGCACGCGAAGTTGTTCCGCAATGGGCGCAATCAAGCACTGCGTATCCCGCGAGAGCTTGAATTGCCAGGCGATGAGGTGCTGATCAGGAAAGAGGGCGAGCGTTTAATTGTCGAGCCCGTACAAAAACGCAGCCTGCTAGCGGTCCTGGCAACGCTTGGCCCTCTGAAGGAGGAATTTCCGGACGTCGATGCGGGGCTACGTTCTCTCGATGACGTGACTTTGTGACCCCGGGCTATCTTCTGGACACTGATGTCATTTCCGCTTTAGTGCGCGAACCGCAAGGACGAGCCGCAAAACGCCTAACCAAGGTTGGCGATGATCGAATCTGTACCAGCATCGTCGTTGCTTGTGAGATCAAGTTTGGAGCCGCGAAATCGGGGTCGGCCCGGCTTGGCAGGCAGATTGATCTAGTGCTAGAAGCCATGGATATCTTGCCGCTCGAATCGCCAGTCGAACACTACTATGCGGAAGTACGCGCCAGCCTTGAGCGGCAAGGTACGCCCATCGGACCCAATGATCTACTGATTGCCGCTCATGCGTTAACGCTTGGGTTGGTTCTCGTCACCGGTAACGTACGCGAGTTTTCTCGCGTTGAAGGGTTGACCGTGGAGAACTGGCTGGAGACGTAGCGCTGTTTGGAGTCCGGCTCGATTTCCTTGCCTTCGAGTCTTCGCAAATAGTCACCGTTTAGAGGACTATAACTCGAGAAGGCGCGGTTGTATTGAAATGATGGGTCTCAGAGTGCAGGACCGGCTACATGGCCGCTTCGAACTCGCGAAGATCCGCGGATAACCATGTGCCCGCCAGCGTATCGAGATTGGATATCGCGAAACAGCTAGGCTTCTGTGCAGCCGGTTTGTCTAGCGCATACTATTGCACACCGCAGTGCAGTTAGGCGATTGCTTTTTCGATCAACGTGGTCCAGCCCCAGGGAGGATTAAGATGATTCGGCCGAGCCTTGCAAGCATCCGTTCGCTTTCTGTTCTGCTGTTGTTTCTTACCGCGCCGGCATTCGCCGCCGGTCCCATTCGCTTCGCCTTGATCGAACCGCTCTCCGGCCCCTTCGCCAACATCGGCAATTCGGGTATGCATGGGTTCCAGGCAAGCTTTGAACGCATCAATGTGCAGGGCGGGGTGCTGGGCCGCCCGTTGGAGTTGGTGCCCTTCGATAACAAGAGCAGCCCGCAGGAGTCCGGGCTACAAGTACAGGCTGCCATAGACCGCGGCATTCGTTTCATCTTGCAAGCGGCGGGTTCCAATAACGCCCACGCCATCACCGAGGCGGTGTTGAAACACAATACCCGCAACCCGGAACGGCCGGTGTTATATCTGAACTTTGGGGCGCTCGACCCGGCGCTGACGGATGAAAAATGCCACTACTGGCATTTTCGTTTCGTGCCCCATGGCCACATGATCATGGAGGCGCTCACCGATTCCGTTGCTCGCAACACCCGAATCAAGCGCGTGTACGTGATCAATCAGGATTACGTATGGGGTCACAGCGTGGCGAAGGACGCCAAGGCGATGCTGGCCGTGAAACGCCCGGACATCGAGATTGTTGGCGAGGATCTTCACCCCTTGGGCAAGGTCAAGGATTTCGCGCCTTACATCGCCAAGATCGCGGCCGCCAAGGCCGATGCAGTCATCACGGGCAATTGGGGTAACGATTTAGCACTGCTAGTAAAAGCAGCCAACAGCGTGCGTTCCACGGTGAACATCTACGCGCCACTGGCCGGGCTCCAGGGCACGCCCGCCATGATCGGCGAGGCAGGTGCAGACCGCGTGCGCTCCGCGATATTCTGGCATCCGAATCTGGAAAATACGCCCTTACTTTCCTTCTCCCAGACATTCAAGACCAAATACAAGGAGGATTGGGGTTGGTTGCCCACGTATCTGTTGCCGGAGACGGTTGCAATGGCCATGCAAAAAGCGGGGAGCGACGATCCGCGCAAGGTGGCGGTAGCCCTGGAGGGCATTCGCTATAACGGCCCTACCGGAGAAGTGTGGATGCGGCCCGAGGACCACCAGATGACGATGCCCATTTACGCCACCGTATTCACACGTGCGGGCCAGCCTGGCGTCAAATACGATTCGGAAAATACCGGCCTTGGCTGGAAGACCGAAGGCGTGCTTCATATGACCAGCAAGCCGCCGCCCGTCGTTTGCCGTATTCAGAGGCCGTGAGGAATTGTGCTTCCGGCTCGCTGAACAGTTCCTTCCCCCGCGCGCGGGGGAAGGTTAGGATGGGGGCGGGCACAGTGACTACGCGGGTCTAATCAAGTCTCCTTGCCACTGCCTCGGCCTTCTCGCGCCAGAAATCCATGCCCATCTCGCGGAACATCGACAGCGCTGTTTCGAGATGCTCGCGCGCATCGGCACTGTTGCCAGATGAGGCGTGCAGTTCGCCAAACCCCAAAGCACACTGCGCCACCAGCGGGCGCATTTCCAGTTCGAGTGCGATAGCGCGAGCTTCCGTGTAGGCAACCTGGGCCGCTTCGGCATCGCGGCGCAATGCCTGTACGCAGCCCACCAGGTAGCGCGCCCAGGCTTCGTAACTGCGTGCCTTGAATTGCACGGTCAGATCGATGGCGTGCTGGGCGGTCTTCAGTGCCTCGTCGAAACGTCCTACGAGCGCATAGGCATGCCCGAGATGTGCGTGAGTCATCGGCACCCAGACCATGTTGCGAGCGGCGTCGCCGGCGTCGCGGCCTGCTTCCAGAATGGAGATCGCCTCGGGGATGCGTCCCGCGTAGAGCGTCTCCATGGCCACGGCGATTCTCGCGTGCAGCGTCTTGCGCGTCTCGTGCAGCACGCCGTTGTAGGCCACCTCATGGGTGAGAGCGTGCTTGAAGGTGTACTCCAAATCGCGGAACAAGGAGGTCTCGTAGAGAAACTCGGCTGCCTGCAGGCGCGCGAGGCGTTCGCGCAGTTCTTCCTCGGGCATGGCCACCACCGCCTTGAGCAAGGTATAGGGCACATCCTTGCCGGTGACCGAAGCCGCTTGCAGCAGTTGCTTGCACGCCTCCAAGATGCGCTGGCGCCGCTGTGACGGATCGGCGCGTTCCCAGGCGGGATCTTCCACGGGCGCTTCCAGCAGCGAGAGGATGGGGGTGAGCAGAGGTTCGAATTGGCGGTCGAGCATGAGCAGCTTGCCCGGCACTTTCTCGCGCATGGCGCGCCCGTCGTCGCGCTCCCCGATGCGAAAGTAGTCCCTGAGCAGGTCGATCACCGGGCGCCAGGCGCTGGCTTTGCCGTAGGACACGGAGGCGCTCTTCAGCACCAGCCAGCCGTGCACCCGGTGAGAGTGGATGAACTCCCAGATCAGGCGCGACTTGCCCACGCCAGGTTCCCCCACCATGGCCCCGATCTGGCCATGGCCTTGGCTCGCGCGTTTCTGCGCCTCGCCCATGGCATGCATTTCGGTTTGCCGCCCCACGAAGCGCGTCAAGCCGCGAAGGGCCGCGGCTTGCAGGCGCGAGCGCACTGCCCGCACCGGTCAATTCAAAGACTTCCACGGGAGCGGCGAGCCCCTTGACCGGCACCGGGCCCAGTGCAGCAACTTGCACGAAGCCCTCGGCCAGGTGCAAGGTGTTCTGGGTAAGGCGGATGGCACCGGGAGGGGCAAGTTGTTCCATGCGCGCGGCCAGGTGGGTGGTCTGCCCCACGGCGGTGTACTCCATGCGCAGATCGCTGCCGATGGCGCCCACCACTACTTCGCCGGAGTTCAACCCCACGCGGATTTGCACCGGGGGCAAGCCCTGGGCGCTGAACAACTCCTGCGCGTAGCGGCGGATGTTGTCTTGCATGCGAAGGGCCGCGTAGCAGGCGCGCACGGCGTGATCCTCCAACGCGGATTTGCTGGTGAGAATGCGTTCCGCCAGATGGGCGGGGGTGTAATGGCGCGGTGGCGCGGGTGGAGTTAAAGGCGTGAGGCTGGCTACGGGTGTGCCGCACTGCATGCAGAACTTCGCGCCGCTTGGAACCGCCGCACCGCATTGCGTGCACGTACGCGGCAACGCGGTTCCACACTCCAAGCAGAACTTGGCCTGAAGCGGATTTTTGTGCTGGCAGCTTGGGCAATGCATCGAATTGGAAGTCACCTACACAGCATGCAATTGCGAGACTACTCGCCGCCGGACGATGAGGTCAATGACGACGCAGGCGATGTCTATAACAAGTGATAAACTTGGACATCTTTAGAGCAAGCTCGCCACTCATACGAAGACCATCATGGACTGGAAAGTAGCCGAAGCGAAGCAAAAATTCTCCGATATGGTTCGGCGGGCAGCCAAGGAACCTCAACTCATCTACAACCGAGACCGGTTGGTCGCGGCGGTGATAGACGCGGAATCTTTTGGCGAGTTTAAGGCATGGCACAAGCATGTTAACCAAGCTTCTCTCGCGGACGCTTTCGAGGAATTGCGCCGGGTCGCGAAGGAAGAGAGGTATAAGCTTGTTGTTCCCCGGCGTAAAAACCGCCGCAATGCCATTCTCGGTACGCTAGATGACGTACCTGGTTGATACGAATGTCATCAGCGAACTCGCCCGCCGCGCGCCAAGCGGCAAGGTGCTGGTCTGGGCCGAAGGCATATCAAGCATTGCGGTCAGCGCGATTACGGTCGAGGAAGTCTACTTTGGCCTCAACTGGAAACCGAATCAGCGAATTTCAGGCTGGTTCGAACGGTTTTTTTCCGAGCATTGCACGGTGCTCCCGGTAACAGGGGAAATTGCACGAATGGCGGGGACAATGAGGGGCCAGCTCGCCAGTAAGGGCCGCCAGAGAACGCAGTCCGATATGCTGGTAGCCGCAACGGCGCAGACAAACAAACTAACGCTTGTCACTCGCAATACCAGGGATTTCGATGGTTGCGGCATCGCGGTATTCGACCCCTTTGCCTGAGGACTTTGAAACGGGTGTTTCGGATTCGCACGTAATGCAACGCAGTTCCCGAGAAACCGTCGCCTATTGGCTGCTCATCTGTTGCGCTCTGGTATTCGCCATGGTGGTGGTGGGAGGCGTGACCCGGCTCACGAAATCCGGGCTGTCGATCGTGGAGTGGGAGCCGCTGATGGGCGCTATTCCGCCGCTTTCCGAGAGTCATTGGCAGGAGTTATTTCAGGAGTACCAGCGCTCGCCCGAGTACCTGAAGGTCAACCAAGGCATGTCCTTGGATGCCTTCAAGGGCATCTTCTGGTGGGAATACTTCCACCGCCTGTTGGGCCGGCTGATCGGTGCCGTATTCTTTTTTCCGCTGCTTTACTTCATCGTGCGAAAGCGCATCGAGCGCTCGTTGGTGCCGAAATTATTCGGCATCTTTCTTCTGGGCGCATTACAAGGCGCGGTGGGATGGTGGATGGTGAAGAGCGGCTTGGTGGACGATCCGCGCGTGAGCCAGTTCCGGCTCACCGTGCACCTGGGGCTGGCGTTTCTGATTTTCGCGGCCATGTTCTGGACGGCTCTGAGGTTGCTTAAGGAACGAGGGAGTTCGCCACGCCCGCTCTCGCGCTATGCGGGCGCGCTATGCGTTCTCATCTTCATCATGGTGCTTTCCGGGGGATTGGTGGCGGGGACGCACGCGGGCCTTGCCTACAATACCTTCCCTTCCATGAACGGGCATCTCGTTCCGCCGGAAGCCTTCGAACTCACGCCATGGTGGAAGAATTTCTTCTACACGGTGGGAGCGGTGCAGTTCCTGCACCGCTGCATCGCATGGTCCTTGTTCGTGCTGGTTCCATGGTTTTGGTGGAGGAGCCACAAGTTGGCCTTGGCACCTTCCGCGCGGCTTGCCCTCAACTTGTTCCTCGCCATGTTGTTCGTGCAAATCGGATTAGGTATCGGTACCCTGTTGATGCATGTACCAGTGCCGCTAGCGACTACTCACCAGGCGGGCGCCATGTTGTTCTTTGCGTTGTCGCTATTGGTTGCCGCCGAGTTGCGCTTTTCGCGCCCATCAACCAGTCGTTCGCGATAACGGTGGCGCGCCTATGCACCGTACTGCTGCTTGTCGTCTGCGCGGGCTGCATGCATCAAACCTATAGTCCGAAGCCTCTGGATCCGCAACGCTTGGCGGCCGTCTATGCCACGCGCTCAACGGGCGATGTAGGACTCAAGGACTACATGCAGGCCCACGGCGTATCCACCTGGCCCGTGGCAAGCTGGGGATTAAAGGAACTGACCCTGCTTGCGTTCTACTTTCACCCTGATCTCATCGTGGCGCGCGCACAAGCTGCCGCGGCGAGAACTGCATTGGAAGTGGCCAAGTCGCGTCCTTCTTGGGGCATCGCCCCGCGCGTGGAACATCATAGCGACCGGCCGCCAACGGACAACACTCCGTGGAGCCTGGGTTTCGAGTTGGAGATTCCGGTTTTCGGCAGCTCGCGCCGCGCGGTGCTGGTGGAACGTGAACAGATCGCCGTGGAAACCGCTGAACTTGAGGTGGGCTACACCGCTTGGCAACTGCGCGCACGGGTGCGAGACGCGCTGCTTGGTCTGTACTCCGCACGCCGCAACCTCGATCTATTCGAGAAGGAAGCGCAGGAGAACGAGGCGCTGCTCAAACTCTTACAGCGCCGCTTGCAGGAAGGGATGGCATCCACGGGGGAAGTGACCACGGCGCGGCTGCGCGCGACCCAAGCGCGCGGCGAAGTGGAGACTCAAAAGCTGGCCGCCGAACGTTCGCTGGGGGTGCTGTCCGGTGCCCTGGGTGTGCCGCTGGAAATTACGCGGGCCTTGGTGTTGTC
>JBJXGQ010000200.1:0-6540 GCA_046160525.1 Burkholderiales bacterium | reverse complement strand
ATCTTGGACCAATGGTCCGGGTTCTTATAAGCGTAAGCGAGTTCGTTTTGAAAGAACCCGGAAATGCGCGTGCGTGATTCACTTGAAGGAGCGCTTTTCTTGGCAACCGCCGCGGTACTGGTGCCAGGGCCTTTGGGTGTTGGCGAATCGAACAACTCGTCCACCGATTTGGGATCCGCCTTCTTCCCGGCAGGTTTCGTGGCCGGTTTCTTAGGCGCATCTTCAAAAAGATCGTCGAGCGACTCTTCCTTCGCTAGGAGAATGTCTTGCCGCCTGGCCGGAAGTTCCTTGCCTTGACCCCAGTACAAGAGAAGATCCGAAGTCGTATCTTCCGCCATCAGCGGGCTCTGCAACGTTATTTCCCCTCGCCCCCCGGGAGAGGGGTAGGGGTGAGGGAGTATTGGGATCTGGATTTCATCGGTGGAAGAGGCCAAGGCGGGTTTAGCAGCAGGCCATTGCATACTCTCCGCGCTGGCGATTCCGGCCCCGATGGGATTTATCCAGACCAGTCCAAACACGAAAAACAATCTGCTTGGTGCCAGATGATGTGGAGTCGTCCATAGGGATCTTGTACGCGGCATGTCTGATCTCGAAAATGTGGGCATATGGTGGATGGAGGATCTCATTCCTTATGGGATATACCTCGTTCTTTTACGAACCGTACTTCTACCCGGTAGCCGAGTGCACGGGCGTACTTTTGCAATGTGGCAATCGATGGCGAATGCTTCGCAGTACCTGACTCAAGCCGGGCGATGGCGGACTGAGTTGTGCCCGCCCTTACCGCCACCTCGGCTTGGGTGAGGCCCGATGCAGACCTCGCTTTGAGTACCTCGTCAAGGAAGGCGAACTCTTCACCGAGAGCGTCATACGCCTTTTTCACCCCGGGCCGGGCAAGTGCTCGTACCTTGAACTTCTTGAAAGAACTAGACATCTATAGAAGGTGATCTGCCAGTTCACGGGGAAAGTATAGCAAATACGCTATTGCAACTACTTGGTTGAAGATCGGCTAGCATCCATCGATCTTTAGCCTTAGCCGGCTTGACCAGCGCTGAAACTGTGCGTGCTATACGTGCATGCTGGAAGAACGCGAGCGCCAGGCACCATCCCGTGTGTCGCGCAAGGCCCGGCGTTAGCCCAAACTTCGCTCGCGGAATTCCGGCCTAGACCTTTACCCCAAAACCGCTAGCCGAGATCTCACCTTGTGCCGAATGAATCCTAGTGGCGCCGTCTTCCTCCGCGATCCATACTTCTGTTGCGCCAGCGGCTAGATAGGCCCGGACCTTGTCGTCCATCTCGCGCGCGCTGTTCGAAGCAGACCGCACCTCCACACAGATTTCCGGCGCGCGAGTAAAAGGTGTATTCCCTGCCTCAGTGGCGAGGAAATCGTTCGAAGCCCAGGCCACATCCGGCACACGCACTCCAATATCGGTGAGGATGGAGCATTCTGTAATGACCTTCCCGTTAGGAAGCCCACTCCCGAGCACTTGGGCAATTTCCGCTTGCCGCATACCATGAAGATTACTCGCCGGACTCATCTCTATGGTGCCTTCGCTATTGATTTCCAGTTTGTACGGAAGATCGTGCAAGCTCGGGTCATTAACGATCTGCGCCCATCGCGCAAGCAAGATTTCTTTGGTGGCTGCGTGACCCATACTTGTCTCCTGAGTAAACTAATCGCGCGTAGATGGCGCGGCGTGACGACGAATAGACTTGAGCGTCCCGTCCTCCCGTTGTTGGACGCGATGGAGATCCCAGCGCAGTTGGAAATTCATCCAGAAATCCGCTGATAGCCCAAAAAACTTGGCCGGGCGCAGAGTGGTGCCCGGCGCTTTGATTATAGCCTCCGCACCGCTTCGGGTAGCGCAACGATGTCCTCCTCTGCCGGGCTCCATTGCCGCGGAATGCACGTCTCGAATACCTCCATGCAGGTGTTGAATATTCGGAGTTAGAGTCCGAATATTCATGCTACCATTTTGGCATGATAGAGCGGCGGCGGTACCTGGAACAACTAAAGGTCTCGGTCAGGAGATCTCCCGTAACGGCATTGATGGGACCCCGCCAATGCGGCAAGACGACCTTGGCCAAGGCATTCGCCGAGAGCCGCAACGCTAGCTATTATGATCTCGAGTCCCAGCCGGATCTACGCCGCCTACAGAACCCGGAAATGGTGTTGGGCGAAGAGCGCAGCCTGGTCGTGCTCGATGAAATTCAAGCTCAGCCGGAATTCTTCAATGTTCTGCGGGTGTTGGTGGACCGGCCGAGAAATCGCACTCGTTTTCTCGTACTCGGCAGCACGTCACCGCAGATCGTGCGCGGAGTCTCCGAGTCCCTCGCGGGACGTGTGGAGTTTGTCGAGCTTACGGGATTCGATTTGGGCGAGGTTGGGCCGGATTCTTGGCAAAAGCTCTGGGTCAGGGGAGGATTCCCGCGCTCGTTGCTCGCAACTTCGGAGGCGAATAGCTTCGCCTGGCGCGAAGGTTTCGTGCGCACCTTTCTCGAACGAGATATTCCTCAACTGGGGATCGGGATACCCCCGGCTGCCATGCGGCGGTTCTGGGCCATGCTCGCGCATTACCATGGCCAAGTATGGAATGCCTCGGAACTCGCTCGCTCAATGGGGTTGTCGGACAAGACGGTGCGCGGTTATCTCGACATCCTTACCGGTACTTTCATGGTGCGGCAACTTCAGCCGTGGTATGGGAATCTGGCGAAGCGGCAAATCAAGTCGCCAAAGGTGTACTTTCGAGACACCGGGTTACTACACCGGCTGCTGGATTTGGCCGACCGCCGCGCGCTGCTTGGCCATCCAAGAGCGGGGGCATCCTTTGAAGGGTTCGTGATCGAGCAGGTATTGGATGTTCTGGGGAATCAAGAGGCGTACTTCTGGGGTACCCACGGAGGGGCGGAGCTGGATTTACTCATCGTGCGCAATGGCCGGCGCTATGGGGTGGAGGTCAAATTCAACGAGGCGCCTCGGATCACGCGTTCCATTTACACCGCACTTTCCGACTTGGCGCTCGAACATATTTGGGTCATCTATCCGGGGATTCACGCGTATCCAGTGGATGAGAAGATCACGGTCTGGCCGTTGCGGGATATCGCCGGGCTAGTAAGGGAGTTGGATCGCACAGCGGGTGGCAGACCGCGACCAGTCGCCAAGCTCCGTGCGGCTGGTGCACGGAGCGCTTAAGCCCCCCTGCGCAACATCCAACCGGCATTTAGAGTGGTATTGGCCAATAATGGGTTGTATGCTGCGGATTCCATGCAATTTTGTTTTCGGCGGAGGGGTGTGTTGGCCTACTATTCGAAGGGAGTTGCTGGAGAACTAGCTACTTAGCGAGGTAACCATATGTCAGCAAGGCAATTATTGGAGGAAGCACGTCGGCTTAGCGTGGCGGAGCGCATTGAATTGGTCGCGGACATCTGGGACAGTGTCGCTGAAGTTAGTCAATTACCCGTATCCGAGGCGCAGCGCGACGAGCTTCGTCGTAGATTGGAATACTACGACAGTCATCCTGAGGAGCGGGGTGTCACGTTAGCAGAGATCAAGGCGAAACTCGGTGTGCGGACGTGAATGCCCTACACCCTTTGGTATAAAGCGGAAGCGGATGCGGAGATTGCGAACGCTTTTCTTTGGTACGAGGAGCAACAAAGCTCTTGGTATCCGGTTCATCCTCGAGTTAGAGAAACTCGATGCCCGTATTTCCGAGAACCCATTTCTGTACCAGGTTGTCGAGCCTCCCGGCATTCGGCGGGGCTTGTTTCGCCGATTTCCCTATTCGTTGTTTTATCGAGTCCACGATATCGAGATTGAAGTTCTCGCATGCTTCCACCAACATCAAATGCCAAGAGGGCGCGACGAGCTACTTTCACGCGTCTAGCCGAAGTCCGTCCGGCCGTCGCGGGATATCTCGGGGCTAGCGAGGCGGTTGGATCTTTGAGGAACCTTTAATGGAATGGGTCGTCATTGTCGCATTGGCTGCTCTAATCGGGGCATTATGCTTGGTAGTGCGAGAAGCGTTTCTTCATAGTCACAGGTAGCGCTTCACCTTGCCTGTGCGCCTGTGGCGTGCATGAATCGTTCGTCTTTTCCTCCTGGAGAGGCCGCCAACCGGTGGCGGGTGAGGGCAAGTCCTTTTTTGCCGCACTTCGCCCTTCTGGAAGAGGGATTAAGGGTGAGGGAAGAAAAAGCCGCCCAACGCCAGCCGAACAGGGTGAAGGATAATACTCGCTCGTCATAGCCCATTGCCGGAGCAATCCTTGCTCTGCGTTTGCCTACCCAACCAAAGCGTGATGCCGGAACTAATTTCCGTTCGTGCTGAGATCGTCGAAGCATGGACGGAATTTCCTGTACCGAGCGAGGAATCTTGGATGAATAGTTTTACCCCTGGCCGCCTCAGACACCTACCTCTCAAAAATCAACCGTCCAAAGTGCATTGCTTCCGTCTCAAGGCGTTCGGCCTATATGTTCTTCTCCTTTGTGCCTTTGGGTTATCTTCACCGGCCGTCCAGTCCGCGGATCAAGACGAATCCTTGGTTCGGGCTAAGGAGATCCTTCTGCGTGCGGATCGCATACGCTTTCCTAACGAGCCCTTTCAAGTCGAGGTGACCATAACAAGCACGGCACCCGATACGGAACCGGAAGTGCGCGTCTACCGGATTCTGTCGAAAGGCAACGAACAAACGCTGATTCAAACCACAGCCCCTGTTATGGACCGAGACCAGATCCTGCTCATGCGTGACCGCGAACTTTGGGCGTTCTTGCCAAATTTGTCCCAACCGATAAGGTTGCCGTTGTCCCAGCGGCTTACTGGGCAGGTGGCCAACGGCGATCTTGCCCGGGCCAACTTCGTGGGTGACTACAGCCCTCAAATCCTACGCAGCGAAAAAGCTGGTAACGACGAGTACTACGTTCTGCAATTGGACGCCGTGGATAAATGGGTGACCTATCATCGAGTTTTGCTGTGGGTTAATGCAAAAAACTACCGGCCTCATAAAGCCGAGTTCTATGCGATATCCGGACGGCTATTGAAGACATGCCATTACCTGGAGTTCGCTTCCTTGGGAGGGGAGGTTCGCCCTATGCGCATGACGATCGATGACGCGTTACGAAAGGGAAATCGCTCGATCCTTGACTACAAGAACATGCGTTTGAGGGACTTGCCGGATAAATTCTTCAACAAGGACTACCTCAAAAAACTCACACCAGGCTGAGCTTAGATATTCTGTCGTAAGGCATCGACAACTTTGAGCCGGGCGGCCCTGCGAGCGGGCAGTAACGTCGCGAGTATCGTGGCCAACGTGCCGGTGATGGCGGAGGCGGCCAATACCCACGGTACAAGGCGGATGGTGGCCACATAACCCGAATTGGATCCCGGGGGAGGCGGCATTGTGATGCCGATCTTGGAGACCAGCACCGCAAGGGCAATGCCGGCCAAGACGCCGAGTACACCGCCTGCGACTCCCAGTAACGAATTTTCCGCTAGTACAAGCCTGAATATTCGCTTGCGAGGCTGGCCAATAGCGAGCAGCGTTCCGAATTCTCCCGTGCGTTCGAACACGGCCATGTTTACGGTACTCGTCACGCTAAGAATGAGTGTGATAAGGATAATGAACTGCAATGCACCGAACTGGCGTTTATAGAGGGCGACCGTTTTCTCGTAAAAGTCCGCAAGCTCATACCAAGGCTTAATTTCGTACCCCTGCATCTCCAAAGCCGGGCGCACAGCCGAGAGCACGCTATCCGTCCAGCGCGTATCGTCCAGCAGTACAACGACGCTGTGAACGGCTTGCGCGTTGATGAGTTGCCCCGCCGCTTCCAATGGGATGCGAATCGCCCGGTCGTCGTACTCCTTGGAAAAGGTGCGGAACACGCCTACCACATCGAGGTCGATGGTATTCAGAGCGCCTTCGGGTGAATTTGACATCAAGATCAGCGGGTCCCCTGGAGCGAGTTTCAGCGCCGCCGCGACTCCCTCTCCAAGGCTAACTCCAAAGGAGTCCGAGTTTTTCAGCGGGCGCCCGGCTACCAGCGTGGTGGCGGTACCTAACGTAGCCTCCTTGTCTGGCTCAACGCCTTCGCCAACTATGGGAAGATCCGCCCGGCCGTTGTTTGCCAAAGCCGAAAAGTGCACACGTGACATGACGGCGGTCACATGCGGAGCGGCTTGCATGATCCTGGTGATGATCTCGGGGTTTTCGATCAGATACCGGTTGGGATCGCGCCGGCCGAGTTCGAGATAGCCTTTGCGCGAAATCTGCAAATGTCCAACCTGCGAATGAATGGTGGCCTCTCGCAATTGCACAAACACATCCTCGACGAATCCCCCGCTTATCACTATGGCTGCGACGCCTGTTACCACCGCGGCCAGCGTAAGGATGGTTCTGAGGGGGTTACGGAAAATGTTTCGGAATGCGAGTCTGAGCATGGAGATTCCGTGCGGCGGGCTAGCCCGCATTTCTCACAGGGGCGCGGGATGATGGCGCGTTTAGGGCGAGACAGTTCTGGCTCGAACGTCTTGGCCGTATTGGACCTACGGC
>JBJXGQ010000199.1:0-11569 GCA_046160525.1 Burkholderiales bacterium | reverse complement strand
CCAAGGTGCCCGCCTCCAGCATTGCCCGGCGAGGACGAAGGAAGCGGTTCATTAACTCGTCCATGGACTGAGTCATGCCTCCAAAACTGCGGTCGCCAAACGGATCCCAACGGGTTAAGTTCGCCATCATTCTCTCCTTTAAGTGAGCAGGGTAGTACAGATATTCGTCCACGCACGCATAACCGGCAAGGGCAGTCTAGCGACACCAGCGGCCGGTGTATTGATCTAAGTCACAAAATCTCTTGGATGGCCGAGGCGGTTTGCTTTGATTTGTATCAAAGACATCGTACCGAAGCGTCCCTATATTTGCTGGTAGATACCATGCCTATCGCGCCTAAGCTCACAGCAAACCACCCTGAATTCTTCGAGTGGCGTCTTAAAGACCGGACATTGCTGCCTGTCGTACAGGGCGGAATGGGTATAGGTATTTCGGCGCACCGGCTGGCGGGTACGGTTGCCCAACTCGGCGCCATGGGGACGATCTCCAGCGTCGATCTACGCCATCATCATCCGGATTTGCTCGCGGCGACCGAAGGCAGCCGGGACAAATCCGCGCTTGACCGGGTTAACCTCATCGCATTGGACCGAGAGATCAAGAGCGCGCTCGCCCTCTCCCAAGGCCACGGCGCCATCGCGGTAAACGTGATGAAGGCGGTAGGTGCGCACGCGGCTTACGTGCGCCAATCATGCGAGAGCGGCGCGCATGCCATCGTGATGGGCGCGGGACTGCCCCTCGATCTTCCGGACATGACGCGGGATTTTCCCGGCGTTGCACTGGTCCCTATTCTTTCCGATGCGCGCGGCACTGCCATTGTTGTCAAGAAGTGGATGCGAAAGAACCGCCTGCCAGACGCCATCGTGATCGAACACCCGCGCTACGCGGGCGGCCATCTCGGCGCAACCCGCACCGAGGATATCAACGACCCGCACTTCGATTTTGAACCGGTACTGGCGGGCATCTTCGGTCTGTTCAAGGAGCTGGGCATCGAACGCGAGCGCATCCCACTGATTCCCGCGGGGGGCATCAACCGCTACGAGAAGGTGCGCGAATTGCTCGGACTGGGAGCCGCTGCGGTGCAGATCGGAACCCCCTTCGCGGTCACCGTGGAAGGCGACGCGCATGAACACTTCAAGCAGGTGTTGGCTCAAGCGAAGCCGGAGGATATCGTCACCTTCATGAGTGTCGCTGGCCTTCCCGCGCGGGCTGTGCTGACGCCTTGGCTGAAGAACTATCTGCAGCGCGAGAAAGCGCTACAGTCCCACGCCAAAGCAGATCCCCGCCGTTGCGTCCCTGGGTTCGAGTGCCTCACGGTTTGCGGATTGCGCGATGGCATTGCCAGCATCGGCCAATTCTGCATCGACACGCGGCTCGCCTATGCGCTTAAGGGCGATGTCAAAAAAGGATTGTTTTTCCGGGGTAGCGAAAGCCTGCCATTCGGTAGCACGATCCGGACGGTGGCTGAACTGCTCGATTATCTGCTGGCTGGAAGGATGCCGGATCTTTCTTCAGCCTTGCACACGGGCGCGGCCTAACCCAACGCGACCCAAGGCCGGTGGTGGACTATGCCCTGCTAAAAGTCGTCCACATGACGTGTGCGCTCGTCAGCTTCGTGCTGTTCTTTCTTCGGGGGGTTTGGCGCTTTACCGAATCGCCCTTGCTCCAACGCCGGTGGGTGAAGGTGCTGCCCCATGTGAACGACACGATTCTGTTACTTGCCGCCATCGGGATGGCACTGACGGTCGCCGCCTATCCCGGGATGCATAAATTTCTCGCCACGAAGGTCGTTGCGTTACTCGTCTACATCCTACTCGGGCTTTATGCTTTTCGCTGGGCGAAGTCCAACCCGGCGCAGATAGGGGCGTGGGTGCTGGCGCAGTGCGTGTTTCTCTATGTCGTCGCCGTGGCGTTCACCAAGAGTCCGTCATTGAACTTATGAAGTGCGCTCCAGGACGGCGGTTTGGGAGCGGCACTAAGTTAAGTTGTGGCGGAAGAAACTCACGGTCGTGTTTCTCACGTGTCGTAAGACTTTAGGTCGTCCCCCGAAATTTGGCTGGCCGGTACGAGTTTGTAGTGCCGCTCCTCGACGATTCGGACCTCCTCTTCGTATAGGCCCAACTCGAACAGGGCGATCAGGTCTCGGGAAATGAACTGGGCCGAAATGGCCCGGCAAATGAGCAGCGGAAACTTCTCTTTACAACACGCAATGTCTTGCTTCGTTTGGACGCTGGAAAGCCTATCGGTCCCACCCTTCGCCTGCACAGGCAAAACATACTGCCGCCCGCGCTTGTCGATCGCCACGTAGATTTCGTCGATCTCGACTTGGCCAAGCTGCCTGACCGTGGTTCGCAGATGGTTCTGCAAAGAGTACGCTGCAAGCCCGAGGAATATGTCGAGAAGCCTGTCCCGGAAAATACGCTCGATTAGAGAGGAGTACCTATTTCCCGGTGGCTTGCTTTCGGGCATTACCCGCTTCCCGGCTGGCCGCGTAGCGCGTCTTCGATCTGCGCCTGCGTGCGTTTGCGCAACCCGTTCTTTCGATCCCGGCGGCCGATCGGAACCGGGACCTTCCAGTACTCGGCCGCTTTCCCCATATCCATGGAGAGCAATTCGGGACTGCCCAAAGCAAGCCGTCTCGCTGGCCGCATAGGCGCAAACGGCAGGACGCCGATTACGGCGCCGGCGATTGCCCTGGCGAGGGGAGGCGGGACCGAGTTACCCACTTGCCGTGCCCCGTGCCACTTGGTGACATGAAAACGAAACCAATCTGGGTACCCGTGCAGCCGTGCCATTTCTCGAACGGTGATGCAGCGGGGATAAGCGTAATGAATCGGGCGCGGACTGGTGAAGGCCCCTCGCGCGGAGTCCGTTCCGGCACGAAGGGTATTACATACGCCATCGGGATCCAGTTTCAAGAAGCGCGAAATCGGCTCCACATCGCCGGGTCGTGTGGCCGCGAAGCGCCTTCTAGAAATCTCCGTATGAGCGCTTCGCATGCTTGCGGTTAGGCACTGCGAGTCCCAAACGCGGGCATGCCCAAAATACCACGCGTCCTCGACTTCGCACTTGCGCCAGCGCGCATATTCGGTGGATGCATTCCAACACCCGAGACCGACCGTATCGGAAGTGATCAGCTCGGCAAAGAGTTCCGCGTCGGGTAAGTCGGATAGCGCGTCGTCGCAGGTGGGAGTGCGTGAGATCCCACTTGTACTGAACAGATCTCGACCCGGTGTTGTCGTTGGCTCCGGGTACGAGGGTACTCCCAGGTTCTTTCGCGCGCCAAGAATGAAAAGCCTCTCCCTGTCTTGAGGAACCCCGTAATGCATCGCGTTCAAGACCTTCCACGGTACTCGCACGGCATAGCCGGCTTCGTCGAATGCCTCGATCAGGGCGTCGAGAAACTGGCGGTGCTTACCGATGGTGAGGCCCTTTACGTTTTCGAATACAAACGTCTTGGCATTCAGCTCCGCAACGATACGAACGAATTCCTTTACCAATTGATTGCGCTCGTCTTCGAGCATTCGCTGGCCAATCAGCGAGAAGCCTTGGCACGGTGGCCCTCCGAACACAACGTCCACTGACTGTCGTCCAATTCCAGAGACCGCCCGAATCTCGTCTCCGCTAAGTCCTACTACCGACCGTGCAAGAATCGAAGTATTGGGGAAGTTGAAATGATGGACCGCGGCGTGGACCGGATCGATCTCCACGGCCGCCGCGATATCGAATCCAGCTTGCTCGAACCCAAGCGACATTCCGCCGGCGCCCGCAAACAGATCGATTCCGATGGGCCGGTCAATCATCCAGGAAACGCACAATACGCGCCTCCAAGAGGGGTACGTTCTTGAGTTGGCACTGCCAAACAGTCAAGACCGACCATCCGTTTCTTCTTAGCCGGTTCCCCTGCAGGCGGTCTCGCGCCTTGGTGGCGGCGATTTTTGGCTCCCAGTAGGCGAGCCTGCTTTTCGGCAGCCGGCCATATCTGCAGGAATGCCCGTGCCAATAGCATCCGTGAACGAAGATCACCTTCCTCCTGCTCACACATGCCAAGTCCGGCCTTCCCGGGAGGTCGTTCCGGCGAAGCGAAAATCGGTACCCGAGGCGATGGACGAGCGACCGAACGGTCCTTTCGGCGCCGGTATCTTTGGTACCGACCGCCGCCATTATCTTGCTCCGCGTTTCTCGGGTTACGCGATCCACTCGTGTATTCCATGCCATTCATGGAACGCAAAGGGGAGGGGTAAGACGCGATGGTGCATGCCGAAACGGGGAGGCTGTGCATGTTTTTTTGTTCGCTTCCTCTGTGCTATGCGATTCGTAAACGCTTTCATTCCGCTGGAAAATGCGGTCGTGTTTGGAATGTGGATGCACCCTGCATTGTAACGTTACAAGGGCTAATAATACTCGTTGTGCTAACGGGGCACTATCCTGGTTTGCCGTCCACGCGCGCGCGGCTAAGCACGGGCGCATACGTCACGACGAAGACCGCAAAAGCCACTGCCCACAACGCACCCGATACCAAGATCATCGTGCGGTAACTGGCGGGCCAAGCAAGCGGGACCAACACTCTGGCCGCAGCCGCAACGTGCACCAGTATGTAGGCGGCTACCTCGGCGGAGCCGGCGACCAGGGGCCGGCCGGTGTGCCCACGCGCCGTGCGGGTCATCATGCCCAGAATCATGCCGCCGATGGCGCCTGCCGCGAACGCATGGTCTGCCAGCGTTGCACTGGCGCCGAGTCCGAAACTCGCAAGACTCATCAGTGTGAACGCCAAGGGAATCCATGCATAGGACAGGTGCAATATCCAAAGAATGGGGCGCTGGCGCGTGGATAACGGGTCCCAATTCCAGAGTCGCAGCAGATGCAAAACCGCGCAGACTGCGCAAAGCGTACCTGTAAGTCCGCCGGGAGCGCCGAGCGGCACGGCCACAAGGGCAATGGCGCTGCCTGCTATAACCAAGCGGTCCAGCCACGGGTAAGTGCGAATTCTGGCGGTAGGTACGGCGTTCGCGGTAAAGCTAGGAATCACTCGCCCGCCCATGATCGTCACGATGATGATGACAAGGTATAGCGCGAAGCGCGCGGCATCCAATTCGGACATCGCGAGAATGCTCGCGTGGGCCAGATGAAAGCACAGATTCGCGGCCCAGAAGAGGAGCAGCAGGCCGGCGAAGAACTGGTTACGATTGCGCGTTCGGCGCAGGGGTAACCACAAGGCGATCGCCACCAGAGGCAGGAAGGCCAGGTCTGCGGGCGCGGCCAGCCATCCTGGCCCGGTAAGAATGAGCACACGTCCCACGATCCATAGTGCGCACAACGATGCAAGGAGAACACCCGCCGGAGTGGGTTGGCCCGTCCAATTCCTCGCCGCCGTGAACAAGAAACCGGTGATCACCGCGGCCGCGACGCCAAATATCATTTCGTGGGCGTGCCAGCTCATGCCGGCGAGATAGCCCGTAGCGGTCCACAAACCAAAGAATTGCGCGATCCAAATCGGTATAGCAGCTGCGCAGAGGATGCCGGCGAGTAGAAAGAAAGGGCGGAACCCTAAATTGAACAGAGGCGGCATTAGATAACAAGAGATCCTATCGCTGCGGAAAGAATGCGTCGGAAAAGCACATGTCCTCCTCTAGCCCGTGCTCTACAAACGCGGGGTGTGCCGCTTCCACCATCTTCACCGAACCGCAGGAATAGATTTCGTAACCTGACAGATCCGGGAAATCCTTCAGGATGGCCTCATGAACCAAGCCGGTACGGCCTTGCCATCCATCCTCAGGAGCGGGATTGGATAGCACTGGTACGAAGCTAAAGTTGGCATGCTCGCGCGCCCATTGCTCAGGCAGTTCTGGCATGTACAAATCCTTGCGCTGTCTAACTCCCCAGTACAAATACATCTTGCGCTTGAGACCCATGTCGAAGGCGTATTCGAGCATGCTCTTCACGGGGGCAAACCCGGTGGCACCCGCCACGAAGATCAGAGGCCGGTTGCTCTCACGCAAGGAAAACTTTCCAAGCGGGCCTTCGATCAGCAAGCGGTCTCCTGGCTCCATGTGGCTGAAGACATGGGAGGTGAAGCGCCCGCCAGGAATCAAGCGTACGTGAACTTCAATTGTGCCGCTATCGCTAGGAGCGGTGGCGAAGGAAAACGCACGCCTCGCTCCATCCTCCAGAACCACGTTGAAGTATTGCCCGGCGCGAAAGGGCAAGCGTTTACCGGCAGGTAATGCAAGTTGAAGGATCATCACGTCCTCGCCGGTGCGGCGCATGCTCTGCACCGTCACCTCAATCGTCTTGATCATCGTGTCTTGCAGGGCGGCGTCTTCTTCGTATTCGATCTCGACATCGGTTAGCGGTACTGCGCAACACAATAGCGCTTTGCCCTGCGCGCGCTCCGCATCGCCAAGAACCGACTTTTGATACAGCCCCAGGTCAACCTCTCCACTTAGAATGGTTCCCTTGCAAAGACCGCATCCTCCATTGCGGCACTCGTAGGGAAGCGGCACACCCGCGCGCAGGCCCGCTTCGAGGAGGGTCTCGCCTGGACGGGCGACAAGCTCCTTGTTACCTGGATGTACGCTCACCCGGTAACCCTGTGCCAATGCCCGCTTCGGCGGTAACCATGGGAGGATCAACAAGAGCGCCGTGGTGCTCGCGAGCAAGATCCACACTTCTCGTACTGACCAGGTATACATGAGCGGGAAGGTGGCGAGGTAGAACCAATCGAATGTGAGCTGCGTCGCCGAGAATCCAAGATCCGCGGGCGCGTGGCTCACCACCGGGGCAACGATTGACAACGCCACGAGGGACACGAGCAGCGGCAGCCAGTTGGCCCGGGGCGGATGCGTGGATGCTTTGGGAACGCGCTGCACATGGACGCACATGAACAGTAGCAGCACCAGGGGTATGCCGATATGCATGAAGGCGAGCAGCGAAAACAGTCTGTCGTTCACCGCTGTTTGGTAGATGAAATTGCGGACCAGGCGCCCATTGAATAAGGGTAACCAGTCGAGCAGTTCGGCTGTTCCCACCACGACGAATTGGGCCAACTGATCCCATGGCAGCATGAACCCGTTGATCCCCGAGGCGTATACCAGCCACAGCAGTCCCACGCCGGAGACCCACGAGAACCAGCGAAAACCGCGATAGCGGTCAAAACAGAAATGACGCAGCATATGTAGCAGCATGGTGACCACCATCGCATCCGAGGCGTACCGGTGCACGCTGCGCAGGATTCCGCCCAGCCACCACTGCTGTTGGGTCAAGTATTCAACCGACTCGTAGGCCTGCCGCACTCCAGTATCGAAGAAAGCGTACAGGTATAACCCGCTCGCCGCGATCACCCAGAAAAGAAAGAAGGCGATCTTGCCGAGATGGTAGAAGGGATTGAGTTTTTCGCCGAAGGCGGTGTTGAATAACTGCTCAACTCCCAAGAAGACAGCCTGTCCCCATGCCCGAACGCGTTTCAACACTTGGATGGCGAAGATTCGCTGGTCCTAGAAAGCGGCATCGATCCCGATCAGAATATAGTTCTCCTTCGATTGATGCCCGACGAAGGGCGGGCCGGGCGGATCCTTTTTCAGGAAATCGAAGTTCATCTCGATAACCCCCTTTACGTTGCGCATGAAGTAATACGAGGCACCCAGCGTCAACGTGTTCATCTTGATGCCCTCGTAAATGGTGCCCGTTGCCTTGAAATCGTCCGCCTCGGCATAGTTGTAAAGGAGCGAGTAGGCCCAGCGCTCGGTGGCTACATAATCCATACCGGCAAATCCGCCAAACCATTTATAGTCGCGCGCCGGATCGGCATCCAGGAAATCGGACCAATTGTTCCAAAGCCCCTGCGCAAACCAGAAGAACTTGCCTGCGATATCCCCGGATAGATCCAACCCGGCTACGCGCTTCGCCGTTTGCCGCACGCCCGCGGCGCTTCCCGCGGTACCGGTGGCGCTTGCTTGTTTACCGGCTAATCCAAAGATTCCTGCGTTGACCGGCCCGATCTCCAAGCCGATGCGTCCAAAGCCTGTCTTACGCGAATCGTTGTCGAAGAGTTTGTCCGGCCGCCGGAAGCCTGGGCTGTTGATGTCGAAGTTGGCATTGATTCCGTTGCCGTTGACGAACCCCAAGGCCGTGGTCACGGACCCGAATTTGCGGTCGAAGATCACGCCGCGCTCGTAGGTGATGCCGGCCGTGCGATAGGCCATGAAGTCTTGGAAAGACATCCTTAGCTCACGTGGAAACATCAGATCGGACACTTGGAACTGGCCCAGTTGCAATCCAATTTGGGTTCCGAACAGGTCGTCATGCCTGAACCAAGCGTCTTCGATCGCCGTTTCGCCGTTAACGCCCTTCTCGGCGAAGATTCCGTAAAAGTAGTAAGTGATGTGTTCCGATAGTGGCGCGCTGGAAAGGAGCTTGATGAGATAGGGCGTCTGAAAATCGAAGCCCGAGCGGTTGCCGGTCGGACCTGTCGCTGGATCGGTTTCTTCGCCATCGCGTCCTTGCACATACGCCTGGGCCCGAAAGGCGACCGGAGGCAGTTTCGGTAACGCAAGTTCTGGATCGCCCATATCGATGGTCTGGTCCCGCCAGTTAGGCAACCGGTAATTCATGTCGCGGAACTGCTCGCCGAACTGGCTAAGCCGGGGGTATGCGACATGGCAGGCGGAGCAACTCAGGTTGTATTGCCTGGCAAAGGCGGGCATGGCGGCGGCGTTGTTCATGGGCAGGATGCACCCTGCCACGGCAGCCGCGCCAAAGCGAACTGCCATTCTTGGATTCATCATGATCTCTCCTTGGCGGGGAAATTCAATGGCTTGTCCCGCTTGACCGCGTGATCTTGTTGAAGACGTTGTATTTGCCCACGGGTTTGCGCATGGGAATTCGCTTGACCTCTTCCAATGTCCGGGCGTCGTAAACGATGAGCGCGCCCTCCATTTCCCAAAGACTGGCGAGGGCGTAGCGGCCGTCCCGCGTGAATTCGACGTGAGCCAGGGTCTTGCCGGGTTCGGGGCGCAGGGTTTTCACCACCTCCAGAGATGTCTTGTCGATGACTTGCAGCGTATCCTTGTGCGCGCTGTTGAAGGCATCGACCCATGCGTAGGGCGTGTTCTCGTGGCTGCGAAGGAAGAAACCGGCCCCCAGCGTTTCGATCTGCTTGATCGTCTTCCATTGCTTCATTTCGATCACGCTCACCACACCTTGTTTCAAATTCGGCGTCGCCATCACCGTCTGTCCCTGCCATTCCCACACAATCCCCGAGCCAAGATGCGGAAGCCCCGGCAATTCGACGTCCGCGATTTTTCGCCGAACGTCTAGATTCACAACCTGACCCCGGCCACCCTCCCGTGCTGCGCCAATGACAAAGGCGCAGCTCTTGTCGAAGAAGAAATCATCCAGTACCTGGTCCAGAATGGTGCGTCTTGGATGAAATTGGCCGGGTGTGGCAATCCCTTCCTTGAATTGATAGTCATGAACCAAACCTTCGTACACGGGCTCAGCGCGGGGGTCGTAACTCACTTCCCAGAGTTCGGGAATATCCTTCAATGCGACGACGAAGCTCTTGCGTGGCGCGGCGTCGTATACGGCGCTTACCCGGGAGCTTTTGCCGTTCTTATCCAAGACGGGCACAAGTGCAACCACGGACAGGTCGCCCGCATCGAGAATGACGAGCGTGCGAGGCAAGTAATTCCCCACCGCGACGTACTTCCCGTCGGATGAAACCGCTGCGTTGCGTGTGTTGATCCCGGCTCTTACCTCCGCAACCATGGTGAGGTTCCATAAATCGTACTTGCTGATCCAGCCGTCCCGGGAGGCAAAAAAACATAACGCCCCTCCGGAGAAAACTTCGGCCCGCCGTGCAGGGCGTAGCGCGTGGGGAAACGCGCCAAGGGCTCGAGCTTGCCGCCGTCGAGAATGGTGGCGTGATGATCTCCTGCTTCCACCACCACAAAGAGGTTGAGGGGATCGGCATCGAAAACGGGTTTGCCAGACAACCCTTGCGCTGCGCGATGAACGATGCGCGATGCCTGGATATCCTCGCGGCTCCACGCCGGTGATGGATGCACCGGCGCATAGATGTAATCCACCAATGCACGCGTGTCCGCTTGCGACAGTACGTCCGCGAACGCCGGCATTTGCGTGGCATGTCTTCCCCGAAGAATCACCTCTTCCGCAGCCTGAGGCTTGAGCCGCGCCAGATTCTCCGGAAGTAACGCGGGTCCCATGGAGCCCAGACGGTCCATACCGTGACAGCTCGCGCAATGCTTCTGGTACAAATCAGGCGGTGCCGCCCTTGCCGACTCCCCGCTCATAGCGAGGAGCGCGATCACGGCGATATGGGGCGCCAGCCCTCGCACTTTCACCATTACACCGCCACCGCTTGCGTCGCTCTTTGCGCGGGCAAAGCTACCCTTGCGCTGGCACCTGTGATGCCGATCTCTTCGTCATCGAGGTAGCACGCCGGGTCTTCGGCCCAGGGGTCGCCGGTCACCTGCAGGGCGCGTACACGCGTGTTGCCTCCGCAAACGTCCAAATATGCACAGGCGCCGCACCGCCCTGTTACCGGCCTCGGTTTGCTCTTGAGCCCGGCCATGAGCGGGTCGCTCAGATCGTTCCAGATGGCGGAGAAGGGGCGGCTTTTCACGTTGCCCAGCGTGTGGTTCCACCAATAGGTGTCCGGATGCACATTGCCGAGGTTATCGATGTTGGCGATGTTCACCCCGGAGGAATTTCCGCCCCATTGAGAAAGCTTGCCGCGCAAGTGAGATTCCATGTGAGGAAACTTGCGCCGCACCCAGTGCAGTAGGTACACGCCATCCGCATCGTTGTTCCCGGTGACGTAGTCCCGGTCCGCACCTTTCTCCAAATCCTCCCAACACGCATCGAGTATTCGGTCCATGGCAGCGCGCGTGGTCTGCAGGAAGGCATCCTTCTTCCTGTTCACGTTGCCGCGCCCCCCATAGTTGAGATGCGAGAGATAAAACTTGTCTATCCTTTCCTCATTCAGCAGGCCGAGAATGTGCGGCAGATCCGGGGCGTTGCCCTGGGTTAGGGTGAAGCGAACGCCTACCTTGAGACCTGCGTCACGGCACAGGCGAATGCCGTTCAAGGCCTCGCGGTACGCACCGGCCTTGCGGCGAAAGCGGTCATGAGTGGTCTCATTGCCGTCCAGGCTGATACCAACGTAGTCGATGCCGGTTTGCGCGAGCCATGCCGCTTGTTTCTCGCCTATGAGCGTGCCGTTAGTGGACAACCCTACATAGAATCCCATTTTCTTGGCACGAGCTGCGATGTCGAAGATATCCGTGCGCAGCAGAGGCTCGCCGCCGGAGAGGATCAAGACGGGTACACCGAAGCCCTTGAGATCGTCCATGACGGAAAACACTTCCTCGCGCGCGAGTTCTCCCGGGAAATCGCGGTCGGCGGATATGGAGTAACAGTGTTCGCAGCACAGATTGCAACGGCGCACCAAGTTCCATATCACCACCGGGCCCGGGGGCGCTCGCTTCGGAAGCATTGGAGTTGGGTTTCTAATCTCGTGCAGATACTGGGTAATTCGCAACATGTCATGGGCCC
>JBJXGQ010000198.1:0-32268 GCA_046160525.1 Burkholderiales bacterium | reverse complement strand
CCGGCCAGTAGTAAAGTAAGTACTTGTCTCAACCCTGGGGGAGAACATGATGAAAAATAAGCTGTGCGGCTTCTGCATGCTATTGGGTTGCGTGACGACCCTGGAAGCACAAGGAGCGGGGTTCGCCCTGCTGGAGCAAAGTGCGAGCTTGCTGGGGAATTCCTTCGCGGGCACCGCCGTGGCCGCCGAAGATGCCAGTACCGTATTCTTCAACCTCGCGGGGTTAACGCAACTACGAGGAATTCAGGGCGTGGTGGCGGTGCATGGAATTAATGTCAGCACCAAGTTTTCCGGTCCTGGAGCTAGCGCCTTTCCCTTGGGGGCCGGAACGGGAGGTAATGCTGGCGACTTGGCCGTGGTGCCCAATCTGTATTTCAGCGTGCCGATAGGGGAAAGGCTGGTCTTCGGTCTTGGGATCAATGCGCCCTTTGGTCTGAAGACGGAGTACGAAAGCACTTGGCTGGGCCGCTTTCAGGGTATCAAGTCCGATTTGAAAACCATCAACGTCAATCCCTCCCTGGCATTCAAGGTGAGCGAGAGCGTATCGCTCGGCGCGGGCATCAATTGGCAAAGCGCGGAGACCGAACTTACCAACGCAGCCTTCATAGCCGCCGGGCCAACGGAAGGGCGTGCACAACTAGAGGCCGGCGACGACGCGTGGGGATGGAACGTAGGAGCGCTATTTCAGCTCGGCGAGGATATGCGCGTTGGGTTCGCGTACCGCTCGAAGATGGACTACACATTGCAAGGCACCTTGTCCATCATGACAACCGGGGGAGCGCCGGTGACTTCATTCTCCTCGCAAGCGGACATCACATTTCCGGATATTGCGACATTGAGCGTGCTGCAAAAGTACACGGACAAATGGGATCTGCTGGGCGATTTATCCTGGACTCACTGGAGCGTAATCGACAGTGTGAGCGTCATCAACCGGGCCAATGGGACGACTCTCGATCAACTGGCTTTCCGTTTCAAGGACGCGTGGAGGCTAGCTCTGGGCACGAACTATCGTCTCGATGAGCGCTGGACCATCAAGGGCGGGGTTGCCTATGATGAATCCCCCGTGGACGGGAGCAACCGTACCGTGCGCCTGCCCGATAGCGACCGGGTATGGATTTCCTTCGGCGCCAAGTACCGGTTCTCCGGTGCGGGCGCCGTCGATATCGGTTATGCCCATCTTTTCTCCGGGAATGGCTCGATCAATAACACTCGTACCGTGGCGGGCGCCATCAGTACCACCGTCACGGGTGAGTACGACGCGTCCGTGGACATCTTCAGCGCGCAGCTGAGCATGGCGTTTTAGAAGGCGCGCGGGATGAGACAAGTCGCGGTACTGGGCGCGGGCGTGATGGGAGCGCAAATCGCCGCCCATCTCGCCAACGCCAATGTTCCAGTGTTGTTGTTCGACCTTCCGGCCAAGGAAGGAGATCCTAACGGCATCGTACGCAAGGCCATCGATAACCTGGGCAAGCTCGAACCCAGCCCCATCGCCGGCAAGACTAAACTTGCGCACATCGAAGCGGCGAACTACGACCAGGATCTTGGGCGCCTTGGCGAATGCGATCTTGTCATCGAAGCGATCGCCGAGCGCCTGGATCTGAAGAAGTCCTTGTACGAACGCATCGCGCCTCACCTGGGCGCGGATGCGGCGTTGGTGACCAATACCTCCGGGCTATCCATCCGCGCGCTCTCCGGCGTATTACCCGCGCCACTCAAGCCGCGGTTTTGCGGCGTGCATTTTTTCAATCCACCGCGCTATATGTACTTGGTGGAGTTGATACCCGCGCCAGGAATGAACCTGGCTCTCCTGGACAGCCTGGAAGCTTTCCTCACGACAACCCTGGGCAAGGGTGTGATCCGCGCCAAGGACACGCCCAATTTCATCGCCAACCGCGTGGGCGTGTTTTCCATCCTCGCGGCTTTTCATCACACCAAGGCCTTCGGTCTTGGCTTCGATGAAGTGGATGCCATCACCGGTTCGCTCTTGGGCCGCCCCAAGAGCGCCACCTACCGCACGGCGGACGTGGTGGGATTGGATACTTTGTCCCATGTCGTTAACACTATGCGCGAGGGGCTGAAGGAAGATCCGTGGCACCCGCATTTTCAGTTGCCCGCGTGGTACCAAGGGTTACTTGAACAAGGCGCGCTGGGCCAGAAGACACAACGTGGTGTGTATCGCAAGCTGGGCAAGGACATCCAGGTTCTGGATCCGAACACGAAGGAGTATCGCGCTTCGGAGGGGAAAGCCGATCCGGGTGTGGCGGAAATATTGAAGCTGCGAGACGCCGCGGAGCGCTTGAGCGCGTTGCGAGTCTCATCCCATCCCCAGGCCAAGTTTCTCTGGGCGTGCATCCGCGACATGCTGCATTACTGCGCTGTCCATTTAGCCAGCATAGCGGACAATGCTCGAGACCTGGATCTGGCCGTGCGCTGGGGTTTTGGCTGGAACCAAGGTCCCTTCGAACTCTGGCAGGAGGCTGGCTGGCACAAGGTGGCCGGCTGGATCGCCTCCGACATTGCCGCCGGAAAAACCTTGGCGAAAACCCCGCTGCCCGCGTGGGCCATGGAAGATGCGCGCGCGGGCACGCATCGCGTGCAAGGCTCCTACGATCCCGCCTCGGGGAGCTACACGCCGCGCCGAAACCTCTCCGTCTACCGCCGCCAGCCCTATCCCGATGCCCTGGCGGGGGAGGAGCGCAAGTATGGGGATGCAATCATCGAGACCAGCGCGGTGCGCCTATGGCATGCCGGAGACGATATCGGCGTGTTGAGCTTCAAAAGCAAGATGCACACGATAGGCGAAGACGTACTGGAAGGCATCCAGCAGGCCATCGAGGAATCCGAGTCGCGCTTCGCCGGCCTGGTGATGTGGCAGACGGAGCCGCCGTTCTCCCTGGGGGCAAATCTCTCCGGGCCCTCCGCTCGCCCCGAGGGGGCAAGCAAGCCCTCGGCACTGGGCAAGATGTTCAAGAGTTTTCGCAAGGAGGCCCAGGCAGTGGTGCTCAAGGCCGCGCGCAAACTCAACGTGGCCGATGCCTTGATGGCGGGCCGCTTGGAAAAAGTGGAAAGCGTGGTGGCGCTATTTCAGGACACCACGAGTGCATGGAAGTACGCAAAGCTTCCCACGGTTGCGGCAGTGGATGGCATGGCCCTTGGAGGAGGTTGCGAGTTCGTCATGCACTCCGCGCGCGTGGTGGCATCGTTGGAGAGTTATATCGGATTGGTGGAGGCAGGCGTGGGCCTTCTTCCGGCGGGTGGCGGCTGCAAGGAATTGGCCTTGCGTGCGGCGGAAGATGCAAAGGGCGGCGATCTGTTTCCTTTCATCCGCCGGTACTTTGAAACCGTAGCCAAAGCGGATGTGTCGCGCTCCGCCGAACAGGCCAAGGAGTTGGGCTATCTGCGCCCGAGCGACCCCATCGTGATGAACCGCTTCGAGTTGTTGCACGTGGCCAAGTGGCAGGCGCGCGCCTTGGCGGAGACGGGTTACCGTGCGCCCCTTCCCGCGCGCGATATTCCCGTGGCAGGCCGCAATGTCATCGCCACCTTCAAGGCTCATCTTGCGAACCTCTTGGAGGGGCAATATATCTCCGAGCACGACCGCCTGGTGACCGAAAAAATCGCCTATGTGCTGTGCGGCGGCGATCTCGACGCCGGCACACTGGTCGATGAGCGCTGGTTTCTGGAATTGGAGCGGCAGTGCTTCATGGAACTGCTTGCGACCGAAAAGACGCAAGCGCGCATCGAGCACACGTTGAAGACTGGTAAGCCGCTTAGGAACTAGGCCCATGGCAAAGCAGATCCAAGAAGCGTACATCGTGGCGGCGGTTCGCACACCCGTTGGCAAAGCGCCGCGCGGAATGTTTCGCTATGTGCGCCCCGACGACTTATTCGCCCATGTCTTGAAGGCCGCTCTTGCGAAAGTGCCAGGGCTGGATCCCGCGAGTATCGATGACGTGATCGCTGGTTGCGCGCAACCGGAAGCGGAGCAAGGATTGAATGTGGCGCGTGTCGCCTTGCTTCTGGCTGGCTTGCCCAACTCCGTGGCGGGCATGACGGTGAATCGCTTTTGTTCCTCGGGATTGCAGGCGGTGGCGCTGGCGGCCGATCGCATCCGCCTTGGCGAAGCTCACGTGATGATCGCCGGGGGTACCGAGAGCATGAGCATGATTCCCATGGGCGGCAACAAGATTTCCTTGAGCCCGCGTATTTTCGAACGCGACGAGAACGTCGCGATTGGTTACGGCATGGGAATCACGGCGGAGAAAGTGGCGGCGCAGTGGAAGGTGGCGCGCGCAGCGCAAGACGATTTTTCCGTGCGCAGCCACCAGCGCGCGCTGTCCGCCATTACTTCCGGAGAATTCAAGGACGAGATCGCACCCTATACCGTGGATCAGCGCGTTGCGGATTTACCGGCACACGAAATCCGCATCACTGTGCAGTTGAAAGAGGTGGATGAGGGGCCGCGTGCGGGCACCACCGTGGAGGTCTTATCCAAACTCAAGCCCGCGTTCTCGGCTCAGGGGTCCGTCACTGCTGGCAACAGCTCCCAAACTTCCGATGGCGCGGGTGCGGTAATCCTGGCAAGCGAGGAGGCAATGAAGCGTTTTGGTTTGCAGCCCCTCGCGCGCTTCGTGAGCTATGCAGTGGCCGGGGTGCCGCCTGAGATCATGGGCATCGGTCCCAAGGTTGCTATCCCGAAGGCGCTGGCTCAGGCGGGATTAAAACTGGACGACATGGCGTGGATCGAACTCAACGAAGCCTTCGCGGCCCAGAGCCTCGCGGTCATGCAGGATTTGAATTTGGATTCCGCGCGGGTAAATCCATTGGGTGGCGCCATCGCGCTAGGACATCCATTGGGGGCAACAGGCGCCATACGTACCGCCACCTTGGTGCATGGGCTGCGGCGGCGCAAGCAGCGCTATGGCATGGTGACCATGTGCGTGGGAACAGGGATGGGCGCCGCCGGAATTTTCGAAGCCCTTTGAGGGGTTCGTACTCGCGCCGCTCAGAACTCCGTATACCCCGTGCGGGACTCGTCCGCACCATGCCGTGCCGCCTTGTGCGCATGCATGAAGCTCATGAATTCGTGATCCGGGAGAGGCGGGCTAATGAGGAACCCTTGCACGTGCCCGCATAGTTCGTTGCGTAGGAACCTCAACTGGTCCACGTGATCCACACCTTCGGCCACCACTTCCTTGCGCAGGCTATGGGCCATGGCGATGATGGTGGCGGTGATGGTGCGCGCGTCCTCATCGCTGTTGACGTCACGAATGAAGGAGCGGTCGATCTTGAGAAGGTGGAAGGGAAGGCGTTTCAAATAGGAGAGCGAGGAGTAGCCCGTCCCGAAATCGTCGATGGCGATGCGCACCCCAAGTTCGGCCAGGCGGTTGATGGTGGTTCTGGGTAAATCGCTTTCTTCCATCAGCACGGATTCGGTAATTTCGATTTCCAAGGCTTCCGGTGCAACGCCGGCATCCCTGAGCGTGGCCTTGATGAATTTGAAGAAGTCCTGGCGTTTGAACTGGCGGGGCGAGGCGTTGATGGCGATGCGCGGCGGCGCAACGCCCGCCATGCTCCAACGTTGATAGTGTTCGCAGGCTTTCACCAGAACCAACTCTCCCAAGGGATCGATCAATCCGCTCGACTCGGCATGGCTCATGAAGTAGGCTGGAAGAAGCGTTCCGCGTGTGGGGTGTTCCCAGCGTACCAGTGCCTCGACCCCGGAGACCGCGCCGGTCTTCAGATTCAATTGCGGCTGGAAGTGCAGAACGAACTGATTTCCCTCCAGCGCCATGCGCAGTTCCCGGTCCAGATTGGCGAGGTTCTGGGCCTCCTGGTTCATGCGCTCTTCGAAGTAAACATGGCGCCCCTTTCCCGCTTCCTTGGCGCGGTACATGGCGATGTCGGCGTTGCGTATGAGGGCATCGGGTGAATTGGCATCCGTGGGGTACAACGTGATACCCACACTTGCGCCAAGAAAACTCTGGTGCGGGCCAACGGTGAAAGGCTCGCAGAGGCGCTGAATAATGTTGTTGGCGAGAATGCCCGCATCCTTGCTGTCCGTGAGGTCGCTCAAGATGATGCTGAATTCGTCTCCGCTTAGCCGGGCTACCGTGTCGGCGTCGCGCACACAGGCGCGTAGCCGTGCCGCCACGCCACGAAGGACCTGGTCGCCTGCGTCATGGCCCAGCGTGTCGTTGACTTGCTTGAACAAGTCCAAGTCGATATAGAGCAGGGCCAGCATGTTTCCGCTACGCGTGGCCCGCGCGATTTCCTGCACCAGCCGGTCCGTGAACAGTACCCGGTTGGGCAGCCGGGTGAGAGGGTCGAAGCGCGTTTGTAGAAAGAGTTGCTGGTCCTTCTGCATGGCGGTCACGGCAACTCCCAACCGGTCGGCGATATCGCCTATGCCAAGATCCTCGGTTTCATCGCGCGGGCGAGCGTTGGAGCGGGCAATGTAGAGGGCTCCGCTCAGGCCATCTTCCGTGTTGACGGGCAAGGTGAGCGTATCGAAACCCATCTCGATGGGTTTGAGTAGCCCGAGTTCCGCGATGCGATGGCGCAGGTCTCCGAAGTCCGTAAGAGCTCCAGTGGAAGCTTGCGAAGCGCTGGCCGTTCGCACTGCCTGCACGCCTTTCTGGTTACCGTAGATGACAAAATAAGTGCGGGTGATGCGCCCGGTTTTGGGTTCGCAGATTACGATGGCGGCCGCGTCAAGCCGCAGCACCTCGGGTAAGCGCGCAAGGAGAGCATTGGCGAGCTGGTCGATATCGGCCCCGGACAGAATGAGCCGGTCCAGTTCCGCGAGTAGCTTTAGTACCTTGAACTGTCTTCCAATGCGGCCTGCCATGGCATTGAAGGAGCGGCTCAATTCACCTAGCTCGCCCGGTGCGGCGGCCTTCACCGGTCTGGAGAAATTATCGCCAGGGGTGGTGCCGGTGGCGTCGAGCAATGTCTTGAGGGGGTAGAGCGTGCGCCGGATATGCCAGAAGCTAAGGAGTAGGGCCACGAGCAGGGCGAGTGCGGCGCCCAGAATCAATGTGCCGCCGCTATTGCCGGCCGGTTGTAGGCCGCTGGAGTGGGTGCGCGCCACCAATATGGTCCAGTGTGCGCTGCTTATTCCCGCCGGTAACGATACGACGCTTTCCACGGCGAACGGTGAATTTTCCGATGTAAGCGCTTGGCGCAAAGTCTTGCCGGGAGAAGATGCTCGATGAAGTGCGCGCTCCACGGCTTCTCGCAATGCGCCGGAACAAAGAACGGGAATGCTACCCACCAGAAAGCAGCGTTCGGTGTCCGCGGGAAGAATGCCGGGCAATAACCGGTGCGGATCGATTCTCGCGGCGAGGAGCGGCCTGCCACCGTGGGCGGAGTGCCCGCGCTTGAGAAAATAAAGTTCCTCATGGGGGGTCGCATGTACCAGGATCAGGTCTTTATCGAGTTCGCTGCGCTGGTTCTCGTCCAGATCGAAGGGCGCGATAGGTTCGCCATGCACAACGGTGGTGTGGCCAATGTCCCACTGTATGGTCAAGCCCCGTACGAATGGCTGGCCGGATCCGGCCGGTGCGTGGGCGGATGCATTTAATGAGTGATGTTGGTTCGCATAGGAGATGAAATTGGCCAGTTCGGCGGAGTAAAGCGAGGCCAGTTTCGACTGTGAGTTTGCCCATTCCAACAGGTCGTGTTCCAGATGCTCCGTGGTGGCGCGTCGGCTCTCATCCAGGATGAGCCAGCCCGCCACCAACGCGGGAATGAAGGCTCCCGCGAGAAATAGCAGGAATATTCGAGTCGCGAGCTTGCTGCCGAATAGTGTTCGAGTGAAAAACGTCATTGCCTAGGATGAGTGGAATTGCGCAACCGCCTTGGGACTTAATAGCTAAAGGCGTGCGCGTTGCGCGACATCCTGGAAATACAAGGGAATGGCCCGCCAGTCGTGGGATCGCGGCCTTTGTAGCCGCGTCCTTGACCGTAAAGAACTGTAAAGGGGGGACTTGAAGGGTGGCGCTACGCGGACTGAATGTCCGTCCCGCGTAGGTTTTCCGGATGCCGCAACAAGACTTCGCGCCAGTGCGCGGCCTTTTCCGTATCGCAGGGGTGCAGGTACTGCACCTCACCGGCCACCAGCGCGGCCACGGGTATACCCCGGTCAAACACGATGCGGTGGCCAGCTAGAGCGGGCACCTTGGGGCCGGGGACCAGAATCCCCGCCAGATTGAGAGGATCGGCGCCGCTCAAGCAGACCAGTTCGTCTTTTTCATCGTTCGCGCGGCGCAGCGCCGCGATGGCTTCGGGCAGCGCGAATTGTTCACCGGAAAATCCCGCGACGAACCGGCCGCCGCGAATTTCGCCGCGTGCTTCCAGCCGCCGCAAGCACATCAGCAATTCGCGCCATGGGGGCAGCCAATCCGCTTCGCGCGCCAGCATGTGCCAAAAAACGATGCCATAGCGTTTGAGGAGCGCGCGAGCGGCGTGTTCGATGAGGCTAGGCCGTAGATCCGGTTGCGCGCGTTGTGCGCTCGCCGCGGCCCACCGGCCGGCGTCTTCAATGCCCATCACGGAGTGGCGCCCGCGCCCATGGGAACCAAAGGGCTTGCGCCGGTCCGAAGGCATCAGCAGCGCACGCAGGCCCGCGAAACTATCGGCGCGCACCCATCCCCAAGTGACTAATTCTCCCAACGCCTCCTCCACGAAACTCTTGGGCAAACCGAGTTGATGGGCGATGTCATCGAAAAAGGACGCGCCGTTGCCGCGCAGGTGCTCCAGGACAGCGCGCGCATTCGAACCGAGCTTCGCGGAGGAATCGTCTTCCTGGCTGCCGAGCAATGCCCACAGATGAGCGTGCTGGCGGTTGAGTAAAGTGATGGGAGAACTGCGCACGGGGCCACGGCTGCGCGATGCCGCGCCTTCCCCTTGTCTTGCCGGAGGATTAAGGCGCGTCCACACCACTCTGCCAGCGCGGCACAGGTCGTCAAGCCACGTGGGTTCGTAGTTCGCGAGCCGTGCGGGCAGAAGTTCGGATTCCCAAGCGCTGGCCGGCGCTTCGAATCCCTCCAGTTGCGAGAGCACCGCCGCCAAGCCATCGGGGCCCTCCATGCGATGGGCCGTGCCCACGCGCTGCCAGCGCATAAGGAATCGCATGAAGTGCGCCGCGGATACCGGTTCGACCTCCTGGCGCAAGCGTTTTAGGGTGTAGCGGTGGATGCGCGCCAGCAATCGGCGCTCGCACCATTCGAGCGCGGAGGACGCCGCGGTGTATTGGCCGCGAAGCGCGAATCCCTCCGCTTCGAGTGCGAGCAGAGCGGACTCGATGCGGGCTTCGGCAACACCCAGGGATTGCGCCAGCGCGCTGGCGGTGACGGGCCCCAATCCCTCCATCCGTCCGCGCACCAATTCGATGGTGGCGGCTTCCGGCTCCCAAGATTGATTCAAGTCCACGGGAATCTCCCTGGTGCCATGGCCAACGGTAGATTCTGGATGAATACACAGGATTTGCGCGAGGCGCTCTGTGCTGCCCCATAGGGCGTGGGGAGCCGAAGGCAAGAGAAGTTGCGCGACACGCCCCTTGCGGGCCAACTCCTCGAGCAGCGGCATCCATTGCTGATGGCGGTGTACTTCATCCTCCGTGAGGAATCCGAGCCACAGCAAGGCATCGTGCAATTCGTCCGCGCTTTGCGCATCTGGCCAAGCTTCCTCGCGTACGCGTGCGATGGCTTCGGCGTCCAAGCGCCCGATGTCCCCCGCCGATTGCGGATCGAGCCAGCGGCGGTTGACCACCGCTTGCGTGCGGCGCTCCTCCAGCGGGGCGTCGTCGAGGAAGGCGTAGGGCTTGGCGGTGAGGATTTCCGCCGCCATGGGCGAAGGCATCGCCAAGTCGCGGCCCGTGATGCGCACTTGGCCCCCTTCGATACGGCGTAAGAGGCGCTCCAGGCCTTCCACGTCCATGGCTTCGTGCAGGCAATCGGAAATGGTTTGATTCACCAGCGGGTGATCGGGAATTTCCCGCGCGCCCGCGATGTTCTCCAGGCAAGCCAGTTGGTCGGGGAATACCGTGGCGATCAGATCTTCCGCTTGCATGCGCTGCAATTGCGTGGGAACGCGCTCGCCGCCGCGCTGGCGCAGCAATGCCAACGCGATGGAAGCATTCCAGCGCCAGCGCGTGATGAACATGGGCGCATCGAGCAAGGCTTGTATGAGGACGGCGCGCACCGAACTGGAATGCAGGTAACGCGCCACGTCTTCCAGCACAAAGCTATGTACCGCGGTGAGCGACAGTATGATCGCGTCTTCCGTGGCGGCGGCTTGTAATTCGAAATTGAATTTTCGGCAGAAGCGTTTCCTGAGCGCCAACCCCCAGGCGCGATTCAGGCGGCTGCCGAAGCAAGAATGAATAACCAACTGCATGCCGCCGGATTCATCGAAGAAGCGCTCGAAGATGATGTGATCCTGGGTGGGCAAAGCGCCCAAGGCGCCGTGGGCGCTTTGCATGTAGTCCGCCAATTGTTGGGATGTGTCTTCCCTCAAACCCAGGTCATGCTCCAGGTAGCGCACGGCATTCTCGCCGTCATCGAACAAATTGCCGAGCTGCTGGCGTAGCCGCGACACGGATTGCGAGACTTCGTCCGTTCGCCCAGGAGCTTCCCCTAGCCAGAAGGGTATGGTGGGCGGGATATCTTGCGCATCGGCCACGCGCACGCGCCCGGCTTCCACGCGCAAAATTCGGTAGGACCGGTTGCCCAACTGGAACACGTCGCCCGCCATGCTTTCGATGGCGAAATCCTCGTTCACCGAACCGATGACGGTTTCCTCTGGCTGCAGCACCACCACGTAGTCGGCGGTGTCGGGAATGGTGCCGCCGCATGTGATGGCGGTGAGGCGCACCCCTTGGCGCGGGCGCAGTTGCTTATGCACGGCATCGCGGTGTACCAAGGCGTGAGCGCGTCCGCGCCGGGTGGAAATACCCTCGGCCAGCATCTTGGTGACGGCGGCGAATTCCTCGCGCTGCAAATCCCGGTAGGGCCATGCTTGCCGGTACGCGTGGAAGAGCGCGTCTTCATCCCACTCCTGGCAGGCGACCTCCGCGGCGATTTGCTGCGCTAGGACATCCAAAGGTTTCTCGGAAAAACGTAGTTTGTCCAGTTCACCGCGGCGCACCGCATCGATTAACGCCGTGCATTCCATGAGGTCATCGCGCGTCAAGGGAAACAGGCGCCCTTTGGGGAGCCCGCCGACCGCGTGGCCAGAGCGGCCCACGCGCTGCAAGAAGGCCGACAGCGCTCGCGGGCTGGCGATCTGGCACACCAGATCCACATACCCCACGTCGATCCCAAGTTCCAAGGAGGAGGTTGCCACCAGCGCTTTTAATTCCCCGCGCTTCAGACGCTGCTCCGCATCGAAGCGCTGGTCCTTGGCGAGACTGCCGTGATGCGAGGTGACCGACTCTTTGCCGAGCTGCTCCGTGAGTGCCCGCGCCAAGCGCTCGGCCAAGCGCCGGGTGTTCACGAAAACCAGCGTGGAGCGATGGGTCTCTATCAATTGCACGAGGCGGTTATAGACCTGGCCCCACACCTCCGCGGACATCACCGCTTCCAGGGGGGATTCCGGGATCTCCAAAGCCAAGTCGCGTGCGCGCACATGGCCCGTATCGATGATTTGGCACTGGGCGTTTGTACCGATGAGTCCCTTGGGCGGGCGCCGCGGATTGCCCACCAGAAAATTGGCCACCGATTCGATGGGTTTTTGCGTGGCGGAGAGCCCTATTCGGGTAATAGGATGAGCACAAAGTTGCTCCAGCCGTTCCAGCGTGAGGGCCAAATGGGCGCCGCGCTTGGTTTGTACCAGCGCATGAATTTCATCCACGATGATGCTACGGGTGGTGGCCAGCATGCGCCGCCCCGATTCGCTGGTGAGCAAGATGTAGAGCGATTCGGGCGTGGTCACCAAGATATGCGGCGGCTTGCGCCGCATGCGTGCACGCTCCGCTTGCGGGGTATCCCCCGTTCGCACCTGGGTGAGAATTTCCACGTCGCGCAGGCCTTGCCGTGCCAGGTGTTCGCGAATGCCCGCCAGGGGATCTTCAAGGTTGCGCTGAATATCGTTGGAGAGCGCCTTGAGCGGCGAGATGTAGACCACCTGGGTTTCATTGGGCAACTCGCCCCGTACTCCCACGCGAACCAGGGCGTCGATGGCGCTCAAGAAGGCCGCCAGGGTTTTGCCTGAGCCCGTGGGGGCCGCGATGAGGGCGTGATGTCCCGATTGAATGGCGGGCCAGGCCAGTACCTGAGCGGGGGTCGGCGCCGGGAAGCGGCTATTGAACCAAGCGGTGACCGCGGGATGAAAATGGCCGAGCACGTCCATGGGGGCGGGATCTGGGATGATGGCGGGAATTATGCAACGCTTTCATCGCCTCGTGAGCCCCGATCCGTTATCCTTGCGAATTCCATTTGCATAGGAGGGCTCGTTGCCTAGACCGGTCTTTGGAAGGCGTTCGCGCATGCGGCTCCCCAGATTCATTCGTTGGTGTTTGGCCGGCTTGGTCTCCCTCATCGTCCTGTTGGTCTTGGGTTCCGTCGCCATCGCCGCGCTCGGGATCACCTTGAGCGCCGCACCTTGGCGCGGGCAGCTCTCGGATGCCATGGGCCGCGCCATCGGGCGCGAAGTGAGGTTCGAGGGCCCGCTGGAAATGCAACCTACGCTGACCCCATCCTTTCGCGTGGGCGGCATCACCATCGCCAATCCGGCGGGATTCTCCTCGCCATTTTTCGCGAGCCTGGGCCACGCCACTTTGCAAGTGGATTTGCTCGCTCTGTTGCGCGGGGACGTGCGAGTTCGCGAGTTGTCCGCGCAAGGTGTGATCTTCCATTTGGAGCGCAACGCCCAGGCGCAGGTGAATTGGCTGATGCAATTGGCGCCCAAGGCGCCAGCCGAGAAGCGTGAAACCCCGGGCGAAAAAGCCCCGCTGCGATTGGTGGAAGTAAAGCGCATTGCCCTCAAGGAATTGCTTGTGGACTATGTGGGCGGGCCGAATCTGGCCACCCATTTCTTCACCCTGGACGATTTGCAAGGCGAGGGCGGGGAGGGCAAACCCATAAAGCTCAAAATGAACGGTACCGTGGAGAAGAGTTTTCCCTATACGGTTTCCGTAACGGGGGGTGCCATCTCCGCGCTCGCGGACAGCGGTGTTGCTTGGCCGCTGGAATTTGCCCTCGAATTCGCGGGCACTTCACTGGTGATCAACGGCGAAGTGCGGCCCGACGCCGCGAATACCAGCGCGAATCTCACTTTTGGTTTTGGCACCGATAACCTCTCGCAACTGGAGCGCTTGCTTCAAGTGAATCTACCGCCGGTGGGTGCGACGGGGCTTAGCGGCAAGGTGGTGTGGGAAAAGGGAGTGCTCGATATTCGCGACCTGCGCGGCGCCATGGGCAACAGCACCCTGGAAGGCCAACTGCGGTTGGATTTGACGCAAGGCGTGGGAAGGGTAAAGGGCGACATCCACTTGCCGGTGTTCGACGTCACGCCCTTTCGCGTCAAAACCCAGAAGCCTGAACCCAAAGACGACGGTAAACCCGTGGACCTCCAGGCGCTGAAGGAACAGCAATTTCAGTTTCGCGAACTGGCACTCATAGAAGCCGATTTGTCGCTGGCGGTTGATCGTTGGATCGGCTTGCCCGGAGACGTACGCGATTCCACCTTGCAAGTAAGCGTACACGATGGTGTGCTGAAAGCGCCTATCAAGGCGACCATTGCGCAGGTTCCCCTCGAAGGCGAGATCGGCCTTGACGGAGCGGCGGAGAATCCGTCCTTCCTCTTGAACTTGAGCGCGAAGAAAACCACGTTGGGCCAACTGGCGCGGCTGCTGGCGGGGGCGAGTGGCGTGCAAGGCAAGCTGGGGCATTTTCTCTTGCATTTTGCCGCCACGGGAAAAAATCTCCCCGCGCTTGCCAGTACGTTGGAAATGAAGCTGGAAATCGCCGATGGGCAACTCAGGTACGGGAACGTGGAGGGCGGGCGGCCCGTGGAGGTTCGCCTGGACCGCGCGGACATTGCCTTGCCCGCAGGCGGCCGTTTGCAGGGAAAAATTCGCGGCGCGCTATTGCGCGAACCCTTCACGGCGGATTTCAAAGGTGGTGATCTTTCCGCGCTAAACGAGGAGATTAGATGGCCGGTGGAAATTCGCATTGCCGGATCGGGTGCGACCTTGAACATACAAGGCCAAGTCGCGGCGCCGGAAAAGAACGCAGGAACGGATCTAAGAATTAGATTCAACGCCCCGCGCGCGGGCGACGTGGCGCGTTGGTTAGGGCTCTCGCCCAAGTCACGGGCACCCGTGGTTATCGCAGGCCGGGTGCAAGTACAAAGCGACGAATGGCGCTTGAGCGATCTACTGGTTCAGTTAGGCCAGACCAAGTTAGCGGGAAATTTCGCGCGGGTGGGGATCGGTCGAAAGCCTCTCGTGCAGGCCACATTGCGGGTGGAGAACTTGGAATTGGCGGAACTGGAATCCATGCTTCCACCGCGTAAACCTGGACCGTCCAAGCCGGTCATTGAACTTCCTATCCTGCCGCAAGGCATCGACTTGACCGATGCCGACATCGATGTGGGCATTCAACGCATCGCTCTGAGTCCCGCGCCAGTAACGGGCATCACCTTCACGGGAAAAATCCGCGAAGGAAAGATGTACGCATCGCCTTTTGCGGCCGTGTACGCCGGCACAAAGCTCAACGGTGCCATAGCGTTGGATTTGCGCGAAGACGAGCCGCAGGCATCGGTATGGGTGGCTGCCAGCCAGGTGGATATCGGCCGCATATTGCGAACACTGCGCTTAGTGGAAACGCTGGACGTAAAGGCGGACCTGCTACAACTGCAACTTCTCGCCAAGGGACACCGCCTTGGAGAGATGCTGGATCGTTCGGCGTTACAGGCGGCGGTGGAATCTGGGGAGATAGTTGTGCGCGACGCCACGGGTAAAGGCGGACTCACCATACGCCTGACCAAGGGCCAGGTGGAAGCCAAACCGCAACAACCCGTGCATCTCGATTTGGATGGGCTCATCGATAAAACACCCGTGAAGATTGCGCTTGCGAGTGGTTCGGTGTCGGAGCTGGTGCGGGCCGCATCGCACGTTCCCTTCAATCTATCGGTGGAAGCGGCTGGTACTAAGTTGGGATTATCGGGAAAGGTCTCGCTTCCCATTTCCCAACAAGAAGTGGAGTTGGAACTATCCGTGGCCGGTAGCAACGTGAACTCCCTGGATGAGTTGGCGCGTACGTCGCTTCCCCATTGGGGGCCATACGCGCTGACTAGCCGGTTTCGAATGTCGAAAGCAGGTTATGACATGCCCGGTCTTGCGCTCAAGGTGGGGAGTAGCGAACTCAAGGGTAAAGGCAGCGTCACCCTCACGGGCACCCGGCCAAAAATAGAGGTTCAACTCTCAGCACCCAGGGTGCAGCTGGATGATTTCAAGCTGGAGGGTTGGGCTTTGGCGCAGAAGAAACCCGCCAAGGATGAAAAGAAATTGAGCGAAGAGGAACTGCGCGCGAAGGCAAAGCAAGCCTCTTCGCAGACGCAGGAGATGTTAAGTCCCGCCACCTTGAAGCGGCAGGACATGGCCCTGCTCGTGGAGGTGGGGGAAGTGCTCTCCGGAGCGGACCGGTTGGGCAGTGGATCGCTACGCGCCTCGCTTGATGACGGAAAGTTGTTGTTAGGTCCGGTTGAGGTCAATGTACCGGGCGGTTCCGCGAAATTGTGGATGGGTTATCACCCCACGGATTCGTCCATTGCACTGGATGCCAAGATTCGCGTGGACCGGTTCGATTATGGCGTGCTGGCGCGCCGCTTGAAACCCGGTAGCGATTTGCAAGGCCTGTTCAGTTTGCAGATGGATCTCGCCTCCAATACACCGAGTCTTTACCGTGCGATGCAGAACGGAAATGGCCGGGTGGACTTCGCCGTGTGGCCGAAGAACATGAAGTCCGGCATATTCGATTTGTGGGCGGTGAATCTTTTCGTGGCCCTCATTCCGGCGGTGGACCCTGGTTCCGAATCCAAGGTCAATTGCGCCGTGGGGCGCTTCGACCTGAAGAAGGGTGTCTTGACGGAAGACTCCATCTTGCTCGACACCAGCCGCATGCGGGTGAGCGGCAAAGCCCGCGTGGACTTCGATTCCGAGACGCTGGCATTGCAGTTGGCTCCCAAGGCCAAGAAAGCGCAGTTCTTTAGCTTGGCGACTCCCATCGCCGTCAGCGGAAAAATTACCGATCCTAAGATCCGCGTCAGCGCGGGTGCCGTGGCGGGTACGACTGCGCGCTTATTTACCTCCATCGTGACAACGCCCTTCGAGCGCTTGTTCGCCAAGGCGATGCCGCGAGACGGCGGCGATGTATGCGCCAATGCACTGAGCCAGAATCGCGAGCCGCGTTCCTAATGTCGTCCTCATAAAAAATATGTTCTCAGATTACGGCCGGGTCTCCACGACTTTGCTCGCGTGGTATTTCGTCATTGTGTGGGGGGTGGGATTCATCGCCACCAAGACCGCCCTGCAATACACCGGGCCCTTCATGCTTCTTTCGTTGCGATTTTCCATTGGCGCGTTACTGCTCTTGCCCATTGTTCTGCGTGACCATGTGCGGTGGCCTGACTCTCCCCGGCAGTGGTTTCACGTAATGGTTGGAGGCCTGCTCATGCACGCCATCAATCTGGGCGGAAGCCATAGCGCGCAGCATTATGGATTGTCCGCCGGCATCACTGCGTTGATTCTCGCCACCCAACCCTTGCTGACGGCGGTCTTGTCCGCATCGGTATTTTCGGAAACCGTAACCCGCCTGCAGCGCGCCGGCATTGTGTTGGGGTTGGGTGGAGTTGCGTTAGTGGTCTGGCACAAGACCGACATCCAAGCCATCTCGGGTGCCAGCTTAACCGCCGTGACAGTTTCCTTGGTGGCGATCACCGCGGGGTCGCTCTACCAGCGTAATTTCACGCCGCGCGTGGATCTGCGTAGCGCGTCGCTGGTGCAACTGCTCATCTCGTTGTTGTTCGTCGCGCCCCTGGGCTATTGGGTGGAGGGCGGGCGCATCGAGTGGTCGTGGCCCTTTGTACTTGCGCTGGCGTTTCTCGTCGTACTCGCAACGCTACTGGCGTTCAATGCGCTGCACGTGCTGATGCGCCGGGGGCAGGCAACACGAGTGACCAGCTTGATGTACCTCACGCCGATCATCGCCGTGGTTCTCGAGTGGCTGGCCTTCGGTGTGGTGCCCACGGCCATCTCGCTGCTCGGAATGGCGATTACGTGTTTGGGCGTGGCTCTGGTTTTCTGGCGCCGCCGCGCTTAGGCGGCCGCGTTCATTCCGCGTTGTACTGCTGGCCTGGCCGCGAGAGTGGCCCCCCATCTTTGGAGATTCGCATAACCGCCCGCTGCGTCGAGTAGGGTTTTTCGCGCCGCGAAGTTAGGGTAGAGCATTACATCGGCGGCACTGAATTCGCCCGCCAAAAACTCCTTGTCTGCGAGATTCTTGTCCGCATGCGCAAAGAAATCCAGCAGGCGTTTCTTGAAGTACTCGGTGATGGCGGTGTTTTTCTCGGGGGTGCGCATCTCCAATTGAAAGATAGCGCCGCTGGTGCCTGCGACATCGCTAGCGGCTTGCATGAACCATTGCATGCAACGCGCACGAGCGGCGGAATTCTTCGGTAGCAATTTTCCGCTCATCTGCGCAGCATAAAGGACGATGGCGCCCGACTGGCCGATGGTGAGCGGCTGGCCACCGGGTCCCTCGGAATCCACCAGGGACGGAATCAGTCCCGCCGGGTTGATCTTCAAGTACTCCGCCGAGCGCTGCTCTCCTTTTGCGAGGTCGAGCTTGTGGGCACGATAGGGCAGCCCCGCTTCTTCCAGGGCGACGGATGCACGTAGTCCGTTAGCGGTTCCCGCCAGATATAGGTCGATCATTCGTTGCTCTCCGATTCATTACGTTCAGGCCGGCGATTATAGCGACGGAATATTTGATGTTGTTTCACACCAGAGAATCATGCGTATAAGTGTGAAGTATTGGCCTTGGCGCGAAGATTGAGTACCGCTTCCTCAGTCACTGCAGTTAGCGCAATGTCATTGTGAATCTCCGTGGATTGAATCGCATCTTTGCAAGCGAGAAATCGCCGGAACACTTAGGGAAGCAGGAGGAATGGAAATGAGTATCTGGAAGATAGAGAGTGGAATGGCAGTAAAAGCAAGCCGCAATGTGCTGGTGATTTTGTTACTGGGTTTGGGTCTGGCGGGATGCGCGGGCAAGGCAAACCGGGATGGCTCGGGTAACTCCTCCATGAATTCAAAGGGAGCTGTTTCCCCGGCCGAACAAGCTGCCCTTGAGCGTAAGGCGTTGGAAGAACAACAGGCACAAAAGGCGGCCGAAGCGGCTGCCGCAGCCAAACGGGCAGCAGGTGGAGTAGGTGCGGACGGTAACGCCACAAATGGCCGTAGCCTTCCGGATCAATTGGCTGCTGACTTCGATTCCAATCGCGATTTCCAGAAGCGCGGCTTCTTCGACGAAGAGGAGTACGCTTTCGCGCCTGGTTTGAGCGATGCGGAGCGCATCGCGGCACGTGTGGAAGCCGCCCGCCGGCGCGCGGGATTGACGGATTCCAACGAGGAATATGCGTCTGCCTTTGCCTTCGGACCGTATTCGCGTATTTACCAGCAGGAGGGTGACGTATCGGGGTTGGTCGCCCTGGATGCGAAGGGGCATCTCAAAGGTTGGGCAACCGCCGGAGAAGTCACCGCGGACGGCACCGTGTTTTTCGGGGGCGCTTCGGAGAAAGCGCTGGCTAAACTGGATGCCGAGGAGGGTTTCGTTGGCTCCAAGGGTGGCAGAAGGAGTACGGCGAACCGCAACCGCAACGGTGCGATCGATGTGGCGGCATCCAAATCCAGTGTGAACGAGGACTTTATTCCCCAGACTTTGGGTGGTGCGCTACCGATGGTGCTAGGTGTTGAAGAGAATGGCCAATTCGACTTCGACAATTACTTGCTGCGCGACGAAGTCAAGGCGAAACTCGACAAACTGGCCCATCAACTCGAAGGTGCCGAATACGACCGCCTGGATATATTGGGCTATACAGATCGCATCGGCGATACGGAATACAACAAACAACTGTCTCGCAAGCGTGCATTAGCCGTGGCGCGCTACCTGCGCGACCGTGGCGTGCCGGAGTACAAAATCATGGTGACCGGCAAGGGGCAAGACAATCCGCTCACGAAGCGCGAAGACTGCGAAGGATTGCAACTCGAGGACTTGATCAGCTGTCTTCAGCCAGACCGCCGCGTCGAGATCGAAGCCTCTATTCTGCGAACCAGCGTGGAACTCGAGTAATCCTGCATCTGCGGGATTCCAAGGCAACAGGGCACCTTCGGGTGCCCTGTTCGTTTTTGGTGATAGCCTTTTGCGCTGTCCTGGCGGAGTCCCCCATGTACTCAATCAACCGAATCGGAACGCAAAGCGATGTCCTGGGCGAAGGTCCCACTTGGTGTGTACGCGAGCAGGCCTTGTACTGGGTGAGCATCCGCGAGCCCGCCGTGCGCCGCTTTACTCCAGCCAGCGGCAAGGTGGATACGTGGAGCATGCCGGAAGCCGTGGGCTCCCTCGCCATTAGGAGGGAGGGCGGATTGCTGGTCGCGTTGCGCTCATCGCTCTCGTTGTTCGATCCGGCGTCCGGAAAACTCACTGCGCTCGCCTCCCCGGAAGCCCATATCGAACACCATCGTTTCAACGACGGTAAGTGCGACCGGCAAGGGCGCTTTTGGGCCGGCACCATGCACGACATCACGCGCGACCCGGTGGGGTCGCTCTATCGTTTGGATGCACAGGGCCGTTGCGATGCGTTACAAAGCGGCATTCGCATCCCCAACAGCCTTGCCTGGAGCACGGACGGGCGCACCATGTATTTCGCCGATTCTCCGTTACGGACCATATTTGCCTACGACTTCGATGCGGACACCGGACAACCCTCCAACAAGCGCGAATTCGTTCGAGTCGAGAATCCCGGTATCCCCGACGGGGCTGCCATCGATGAGGAAGACCATCTTTGGGTCGCCATCTACGACGGCTGGAAGTTGCACCGCTATACCCCGAAGGGCACACTGCGTGATGTCGTCGAATTGCCGGTTCAGCGCCCCACCATGATGGCTTTTGGCGGGGCTGATATGCGCACGCTCTTTATCACCACTGCCTCCCAGAAGCTTACGTCCGAGGAACTGGAGAAGCAGCCCCTCGCCGGTGCCTTGCTATGCACGCAGGTGAGTGTTCGGGGAGTGCCGGACGCCTGCTTCGCCGGGTGAAGGAAGGGGAAATGCCGCGGCGCAAAAAAGTACGGGACTTTTTGAATCAACCTGCGTATAGTGCGCGCCCTGGATCTTGCGTCGCGTCATCCGGTCCGCATCTCAAGCCCCTCCGGTTGCTCTTTTCAATGGAGCAAACCTCAACTCAACGCCGTAACGTCATATCAGCCTGAACCGGTTCTTTGCGCGCCAAAGCGCGTTTCGCAGGCCGATCTAGGAGATTTCCATTAGTGAGTCCTTTGAAGGGCTTGGCCTGTCGGCCAAGCTATTGCGTGCTATTGCCGAACAAGGCTTCAGCGTTCCTACTCCCATCCAGGCCCAGGCCATCCCCGTCGTATTAAAGGGGCAAGACCTCCTGGCCACGGCGCAAACAGGAACCGGCAAGACCGCCGGATTCGTGCTTCCGTTGTTGGACCGTTTGGCCATGGCACCCCGCCAGAAGGGCGCGGGCCGCCGTATTCGTGCCTTAATCCTTACCCCTACCCGCGAACTGGCGGTGCAAGTCGAGCAGCACATTCGCATGCTGGGCGCCTACGCCAGTTTTGTTTCCACCACCGTCTATGGGGGTGTGAGCATGCGGGCACAGATTCAAACCTTGCAACGCGGCGTGGATATCCTGGTCGCCACGCCTGGGCGTTTGCTCGATCACGTGCAGCAGCGCACGATCGATTTGCGCAACGTCGAGATCTTCGTGTTGGACGAAGCCGACCGCATGCTGGACATGGGCTTCATGCCCGATGTACGCCGCATCGCTTCGCTGTTGTCCCCCGAGCGGCAGACACTCATGTTCTCCGCCACCTTTGATGCACAAACGCGTGCGCTTGCTAGTGCCACTTTGCGTAGTCCAGTCACGATTGACGTCGCCCACGCCAACAAGACCACGGACTTGGTGACACAGTCGGTGTACATGATCGCGCAAGAGCAAAAGACCGCGTTGCTGAAACATCTCATCACCACGGAAGACTTGCAGCAAGTCCTGGTATTCACCAAAACCAAGCATGGTGCCGACCGCCTTGCCTCCGCCCTGGAGCGCGCGGGTATTACCGCCGATGCCATTCACGGCGACAAACGCCAAGCCCAGCGCACCCGCATCTTGCAAGAATTCAAGCGCGGCGGATTGCAGGCCTTGGTGGCGACCGACGTTGCCGCACGCGGAATCGATATCAATGGTTTGCCAGGCGTTGTGAACTTCGATTTGCCCATGACACCGGAGAACTACGTGCACCGCATCGGGCGCACGGGCCGTGCTGGAATTAAGGGGCAGGCCATATCGCTTGTGACACCGGCAGAGCGCGGAGCCATGATGGCAGTGGAGCGCCACCTCAAGTACAAGATCGAGCGCCGCACCCCCTCGAATTTCCAGTTTCAAGCCGCCGATGGCACGAGCAAACATGTCCACACGGAACGCCCGCACACCGAGCGTTTGGAGCGCAGCCGGGATGACGCGCGCTCGCACCACCGTCCCAAGCATGAGGGCGCCGCCCGGCCGCCCTATCAAGAGCGGTCCTTTTCTTCGGATCGTAAGCCTGCCTTCGGTGCGCCCAGTGGCAACGGTGCTCCAGCCCCGCGCCGCAACCGCCCCACGGAAGCGCCTCGCGCCGAGCGCAGCGTTAGTATTGGCGGCTTCGAGCCTGCCGCCAACGATTTCAGCAATCGCCCGCGCCGGGCGGGGAAACCTTCTTTCTCGGCTGGGCGTTCCTCTTCCGCGCGTACGCGCAGTTACTAGGAGTTTTTCTACATGAATATCTACGTTGGAAACCTTGCCGCCGAGGTCACTGAGAAAGATTTGACCGAAGCCTTTGGGGCCTTCGGCCAAGTGAAATCGGTGCAATTGATGCGCGAGCTATTCAGCGGCGTTTCAAAGGGATTTGGCTTTGTCGAAATGCCAGGGAAAGCCCATTCGCTGGCGGCCATCGCCGGATTGAACGGCAAAGAGCTTCGCGGCCAGCCTGTGCGGGTCAACGAAGCGAAGCCGCAGATGGGCGGCGGCAGGCGGCGCTAGCCGCCGAAGGCCGCACTTGCGGCGAAGCGCGGGTAGGTCTCCGCGACCTGCTCGCGAATTTCGCCGCGAATCAAACGCAGCATCTCCTCGGAAGGCAACGGGGTTTGCGGTGTGGGCAGGGTTCGGTCGAACTCGAAACCTGTCTGCGCCGCGATTTCGTCCGCCGTGTGTCCGGCATGAACGCTTTCCAATCGAAAGCGTTTTCGTTGCCGGTTAAAGGAGAACAACCCTAGTCCCGTGAGCAGGTGAGTCGGCCCGCCCGGACGGTGCACATTGGCTGCGCTGGTTCCAGGCGAACTGATGAAGTCCACCTTCGGCACCATCACGCGAGGCGTGTGTTCTTCTCGAAACAAAATCACTTTAGGCACCAAGTAATACAGGTAAGCCGAACCGAAAGAGCCGGGCCAGCGCACGTCCGTGTTGGGATACTCGCCGCTGCCCACCAGATTGATATTGCCTTCGCCGTCGATCTGCCCGCCGCCCAGGAAAAACGCATCGATACGCCCCTGCGCAGCCAGGTCGAAGAGTTCCACCCCACCGTTGGTGAAGAAGTTATTCTTGCGCGAGCCCAGCACGGAAACTCGCAGGCTTCCGCCCGCGAGTTTGCGTGCTAATAGGGCAGCCGAGCCTGGAATGGGGGATGAGGCGCCGACGGCTACGTGTTTGCAACCTTTGAGCAGATCTGCGATGACGCAGATGAGTAACTCGGTCTGGGTACAGGCAGCGCTCATACGGTGAGGGCGTCGTGCTGTAGCCATTCTTGCAAGAATGCCTGGAATCCGTCTTCGGTGCGGGCCATGCGTGCGTAGCGGGCGAGCATTTCCTCGTTCTGCCGGTACAGATCCAGGTAACCCAGAGGCGCTGTGCCCTGAGGGGCCAGGGCGATTTGGGTGATGTATATCGCCGGAATCACCGCGCCTGCACGCGCTTCGTCTTCCAGCAAATTACCCTCGGCTATGCGCTCCACGGTGACGAGGGTTTGCTTGGCCGCTTGCGCCATGAGCAACACCTCGCGTTCACGCCCGATGAACACATTGCCTTGCGCGTCGGCCATGGAGGCGTGGAAGAGCGCGACATCCGGCCGTAGCGCCGGTAGCAACGCGATGGGATCGTCTTGGCCGAAGGGGTTGTCGATCATCTTCCAATCGGCCCGCTGGGCCATTACATCGCTGCCGATCAATCCACGTAACGCAATGAAGGGCAGGCCCTTCTGTCCCGCTTGCAGCGCGGCGTAAATGGCCGGGCAGGTGGAATCCATGATGCGCATCGTCCCGTGCTTGGCGGCGGCTGCGAAGCGCGGCCCGGTGCCGAATTCGCCCAGCGTGACGGCGGAGGTTTCTATGGTTCGTACGGCGCCCGCGCCAATAAGAAGGTCCGCTTGCATCCCGCTGGTGGGAACGCACACGAGATGCAAATCGCGAACGCCACGCCGGATGAGTTCCCTCGTTGCAGCCATGGCCACGCCGCTGCTGTCCTTCGGCACGGCGAGCATGGCGCCGCTGGGAATGGCGCTCGCCAGAGAATCCAAGTTGCCCCACATAGGTAACGCCTCCGCGGAAGTCACTGTTTCATTATGCAACGGAAAAGAAAAAGCCCCGCATGCGCGGGGCTTTTTTTGCAACGAGAGAGCGGGACTCTTAGTAGTCCACATCGCCGCCACCGCCATGGGGCATGGCGGAACCTTTATCGTCCTTGGGTAGTTCCGCCACCATGGCATCGGTGGTGAGGATCAGCCCGGCAATGGACGCGGCGTTTTGTAGTGCGCAGCGAGCGACCTTGGTGGGGTCGATCACGCCCATTTGCACGAGATCGCCATACTGGTCGGTCGAGGCGTTGTAGCCAAAATTGCCCTTGCCTTCCACTACCTTGTTGAGCACAACGGAGGCTTCTACACCGCCGTTGGAGGCGATCCAGCGCAGGGGTTCTTCCAGGGCACGGCCGATGATCTTGATGCCGGCATCCTGGTCGTGGTTGTCGCCCTTCAGGGAGGAGAGCACAGAACGAGCACGCAGCAACGCGACACCGCCGCCCGGGACGATACCTTCCTCGACTGCTGCACGAGTGGCATGCAACGCATCTTCCACGCGGGCCTTCTTCTCCTTCATTTCGACTTCCGTCGCGGCCCCGACCTTGATCAGCGCCACGCCACCGGCAAGCTTGGCGACACGCTCTTGCAACTTCTCGCGGTCGTAGTCACTGGTGACTTCGTCGATCTGGGTGCGAATGGACTTGATGCGGCCTTCGATCTGCGCCTTGTCGCCCGCGCCATCGATAAGGATGCTGTTCTCTTTCTCCACTTCCACCCGCTTGGCGCGGCCCAGGTCCTTCAAGGTGACATTCTCGAGCTTGAGGCCTAGCTCATCGCTGATGACCGTGCCGCCCGTCAGGATGGCCATGTCCTCCAGCATCGACTTGCGGCGGTCGCCGAAGCCCGGTGCCTTCACCGCGCAGGTCTTGAGAATACCGCGCATGTTGTTCACCACCAAGGTGGCCAGCGCTTCGCCTTCGACTTCCTCGGCCACGATCAACAGCGGTTTGCCAGACTTGGCGACTTGCTCCAAAACGGGCAGAAGGTCGCGAATATTGGAGATCTTCTTGTCGTGGAACAGGATGTAGCAGTCTTCGTGAACGGCGATCTGCTTCTCGGGGTTGTTGATGAAGTAGGGGGAGAGGTAGCCACGGTCGAATTGCATGCCTTCGACCACGTCCAGCTCGTTGTTCAGGCTCTTGCCGTCTTCCACGGTGATGACGCCTTCCTTGCCCACTTTGTCCATGGCATCGGCGATGATCTTGCCGATGTCCGCATCGGAGTGGGCGGAGATGGAGCCCACTTGGGCGATTTCCTTGGTGGTAGAGCAGGGCTGGGAGATTTTCTTCAACTCACCGACGATGGCGATGACCGCCTTGTCGATGCCGCGCTTCAGATCCATGGGGTTCATGCCGGCAGCTACGTACTTCATGCCTTCCTGCACGATGGACTGGGCCAGCACGGTGGCGGTGGTGGTGCCGTCGCCCGCGATGTCGGAGGTCTTGGATGCGACTTCCTTGACCATCTGAGCACCCATGTTCTCGAACTTGTCCTTCAGTTCGATTTCCTTGGCGACCGACACGCCGTCCTTGGTGACGGTGGGCGAACCCCACGATCTTTCGATGACGACGTTACGGCCCTTGGGTCCCAGGGTGACCTTAACGGCGTCGGCCAAGATGTTGACGCCAGCCACGATACGGTGGCGGGCGGCGTCGTGGAACTTAACTTCTTTTGCTGCCATGATCTTTAGTCCTCTAAGTAATTATTAGGCGTTATCCAGCACACCCATGACGTCTTCTTCCTTCATCACGAGCAGCTCTTCGCCTTTGACTTTCACGGTCTGCCCGGAGTACTTGCCGAACAGAATTTTGTCGCCGACCTTCACTTGCAAGGGAATGACCTTGCCTTCTTCAGTCCTCCTGCCGGTGCCGATGGCCATTACTTCGCCTTGATCGGGCTTTTCGGCGGCGGTGTCGGGGATGACGATACCGGAGGCGGTCTTACGCTCCTCTTCCAGTCGCTTCACGATGATGCGATCATGCAAAGGACGAATTTTCATAACTCATTACTCCACTAATTCAACGGTTGGATTGGGGTTGAGCTGGCCGGACGCAGTCCAAGGGCCAACGTGCGGCCCACATGGGGGCGGATGAGGGCATTTCAAGGGGCCAAGGGGAGGTTTCTGGCTTAGACTGCTAGCCATGCCATTTGCCTACTTCGACCGCCTGTCCGCGCCCCGCAAGCGCATTTACTTACGCAGCGACGAAATCCACGAGGTGCCCTTGGCCAGCCAGGAGTCCGACCAAGCCTTGCTGGCCGCCATTGCAGCCGGGTTGCAGGCCGACCAGCGGCGGGAAGTCGCGGTGGTGAGCCAAGCGCTATTGAGCGGCCTGGCGGCCCGCTTGAGCGTTCCTCCCATCGAAGTCAAGGTGCTGGCAGTACGTCCTCACGGCCAATGGGGCGAGTTGCACGGCCTCTACGAACCCAACGAGCCGCCCGCCGATGCCACCATCACAGTGTGGATGCGTACCGTGGCACGCAAACAAGTGGTGGCCTATAAGTCCTTTGTGCGAACCTTGCTTCACGAGATGTGTCACCATCTGGACTATGAGCTCTACCAATTCCCCGAAACCTTTCACACCGAAGGCTTCTACAAGCGCGAATCCAGCTTATTCCGGCGGTTGCATGGGGAAGCGCCTGCCCCTGCCAGCCCGGGAGGGGTTGGCCTGGAGCGCGATGTCTCCTAGAATCGGTACCGGAATGATTTCTGTCGAGGCAAAGTTGGAGATTCAGAGCACCGAACCCTACCGGCCCACGGCCATGATTCTGGCGTTGGACATGGCGGGCCGTCCCAACCGTTGGCTGCTCATCGAGCAGGCCATTACCTACCACGCCCGCGAAATGGTCGCGTGGTCCATCGGCGACATGGTATGCACCTTCCGTGGCGGGCTCTCCCGGCTCACGGGGCAACGCTCCTCCATCTCCACCCGCAGCATCATCGCCATCCGCGGGCCCGCGGACGTGGCGCGCGAGGAAAAATCCGAACCGCACCTCACCAATTGGGCGCTCTACCGGCGGGATAGGCAGCTCTGCGGCTACTGCGGCTCGCGTTTCAGGGAAGGAGACTTGTCCCGCGATCACGTTGTCCCCTTGCACCTGGGCGGGCGCGACAGATGGATGAACGTGGTTACCGCTTGCCGAACCTGCAACACCTTGAAGGGCGGCCGCACGCCCGAAGCGGCCCACATGCCGCTGCTGTACGCGCCCTACATCCCCAGCCGCCACGAGCATTTGATCCTGCAAAACCGCCGTATATTGCAGGACCAGATGGAATACCTGATGGCGCGGGTACCGAAGCATAGCCGCTTGCACTTAAGCTGAATGGCTAATCGGTCCCTGCGTTGGATCGCCACCGCTTGCGTGCTCTGCGCGAGTGGGGCCGCATCTTACGCGCAAGAACTCGAATCCAGCCGCATGGCGGCCGCCGAGAAGCTATTTCAGGTGCCCGCTTACCGGCAGATCGCGACCCGGCAGATCTACGAAACGTTGCAAAGCCTGCCACCGGAACAAAGCAGAGCAGCATTGGACGCTCTGCGCGACCCCGCGGTGGTGAGTGCCCTGCGCCAGGTCATCGCGCGCGCCATGGCTGGTACCTACACCACGAAAGAACTGGAGTTCCTGGAAAAGGTATTCAGCGCACCCGAGATGGAAAGCTTCGTCAAGCGCGAGACCGTGTTCCGAGACCAACTCCGGCGCGAATTCACCGCCGCATTGCTCACCAACCCCGCGCTCATCGGCCGCATTCCGCTGCCCTCTAAATAGGCCTGCCGGCCTATTTCATCCCGATGGAGAAAATCCCCTCCAGGTCGTGCTGGGAGTAAGCGCGAAAAGCGATCAAGGTTTCGGTGGCCTCGATCGCCTCGAGCCTCTGCATCTTGTTGGTGACGATGTCGGCCAAGTCTTCGTTGCTCTTGACGCGAACCACGGCCACCAAATCGAAACGCCCCGCCACGGAATACACCTCGGAGATGCCCTCCATGGCAGCCAGCTTGTCCGCTACCTCGGAAACCCGCGCGCGGGCAATGTTCAACAAGACAATCGCGTTAACCATGAGGGCTACCCCGAGGCGGTTTGATTAAGGAAGAATGGCGAAGGCATTGAGCGGCGAGCCCGTCATCCCTCGCAACCGCAAGGGATTGAGCACCAGCGAGAACGCGTAGTCCTTGCGAGCCGCAAGCGCCGCGGAAAGCTCTTCCAGATTCATGTTCTCCACGATGTAAATGCCGTTGCCGGCGATCAAGATGCGGTGCGCGGGAAAGATCGTGCCTTTCTCCGGATACACCTCGTAGGTCAGTTGGTCGTCACCAGTGAGGAAGATCTTCTTGTCCGCAAGCCATTTGGCCGCGCTCTCGCCGGGGCCGGGCCGAAGCCCCATGTACTTGGCCTTGTCGCCGAAGAACTTGCCATAGCCCGTGCGGATCAGCACCGAATCGCCGGCGCGCACCTCTACTTTCTGTGCTTTGGCGGTGGCCTCTAAATCCGCTCCCGTGATTTCCTCGCCGGGGGCCAAGGCCTCCACGTTCTTGAAGCGTGCGACGTCAAGCAACACCGCACGGTTGACAAACTTCTCCTTGGGGTAGGTTTCGATCCCAAGGGCTGTCAATCCGCTAGGGCTCTCGCTTTGTTCCCCATCCAGCCCGCCGAAGAGCTTGCCGCTATGGCCGATGTGGCCGATGGCGTCGATGGTGGGCGCCCCGTGCTGGCCGCTGAAGAACATCATGTCGGAGGCAAAGGTGAGTTCCGGAATCCAGCCCTTGGTTTGCCTGTGGGTGTTGGAGAGCGAAGCGGCGAAGGGCGGGTTGAAGGACAACAGCGGCGAGCGCGAATCCCAAACGAAATTCAACTCGATCACTTTCGCCGACTTGAGGGCCGCGATGAGCGAGTCCTCGGCGCGAGCGGTGCCGCTCGCCATGGCGGTACAGGCAGCGACGTCACCGATGAAAGTTTGTGCGGATTTTCCAAGATTCATTTTTTCCTCCGGGAGTGTAGAGAGCTTCAGCCAAGCGCCAATGTAGCACTTCTTACTGGCTCAGAATTTTCGGCAGCCAAGTGGCAAGGCCGGGTACGAACAACACCAGAATCAGCATCAGCAACCCGAACACAACGTAAGGGGTCACGGCGCCGAAAATGTCCCGGGTGGCAATCTCCTTCGGTGCCACGCCGCGCATGGTGAAGAGCAGCATGCCGAAGGGCGGGGTGAGCAGGCCCAGTTGCATGCATATCAGGAACATCACCCCGAACCATAGCAAATCGAAATGGAAGTGTTGCACCAGGGGCATGAAGAAGGGCAGGGTGATAAGCATCATGCTCACCTGGTCGACGAAACAACCCAGCACCAGCAATATCGCCATCATGCCCAATAGCACCGCCATGGGCGGGAGCGAGGCGTCTTGCACCAGGGAGACCAGCCCGTCGGTAGCGCCGGAAAAAGAAAGGATTTGCGAGAATGTCGTGGCGCCCACGATGATAAACAGGATGATTCCCGAGATCGCCGCCGTTCCGCGTAGCGCCTGCATCAAGTTGGCGGTGCTTAGCGCCCGGTAGCACGCGGCCACGAGGATCGTAGCCGCCGCGCCCACGGCCGCCGATTCGGTCGGCGTGGCCCAGCCGGCCGACATGGCGCTCACGACGATGACGAAGATCATCAGCAACGGAAGTACGTAGAGCACCAGGGGCCGCCAGCGCGCCCATCCGGAGGTGTTGGCGTGCGCGAAGCGAGGGGCGAGCGCAGGATTCAGCGTTGCACGCACCATGATGTAAGCCACGAAGGTCACGGCTAGCAGTAGGCCGGGTACCACGCCTGCCATCAGCAAACCCGAAATGGATATTCCCGCGAGGCTGCCGAGCAGCACAGTCAGCGCGGAAGGCGGAATCAACATGTCCACCCCGCCGATGGCCATGATGGGCCCCATGGCCATACGGGGGTGATAGCCCCGGCGCAGCATCTCCGGCAACAGCAAGCTGCCCAGCAGCGCAGTGGTGGCTATGGTCGATCCCGAGATGGCCGAGAACACCGTCCCGGCCACCACCGCGATCACCGATAAGCGGCCTGGTACGCGCCAGATGAGATTGTCGAATGCATCGATGGCCTTCATGGCCACCCCGGTGTGGAACAGCACCTCGCCCATCAGCACGAAGAAGGGAATTGGGGTGAGAGAGAAGTTGGTAATGGATGCCAAACTGTTGCGTACCACCTGCATCAAGCCCGGTTCGCCGCCCAGATAAAGCACCGCCCCCACCAAGTTGATAGCGAGAAACGCGAACCCCGCTGGCAGCCCAATGAGCAGGAGCAGCGTCAACACACCGAACAGAAGGCACAGGGTTTGCCACCAAGTCATGGATTACCTTCGCCCGCCGGCGAATAAGCGCCGCCCAGATTCGATCCCCAATAGCGCGAAGCATAACAATAGCGGCACGAACAGCCACCACTCGGGGAACACCAAGGTCTTCATCACCTGCGCACCAATCTTGCGCGCGTCGAAGATGACGGCCAGCGCGTACCAACTTATTACAGCGCTCACCGCCAGCCCTGTCAGCGCCGCTAAACGCTCAATCACTCGTAGCGTTGCAGGCGAGCACACCTGCGCCAGCAGATCCAGCCGAACGTGCTCTTGGCGGTATAACAACCAAGGCGCCGCCAGAAAAGTAGCGAGCGGCAACGCGTATTCCGTGACTTCCACCACCCACGACATACTGCGTAATCCAAGATTGCGCGCGGCGACGTCGTAGCACACCAACACCACGATGGCGCCAATCACCAACGCGGCCAGGGTGCCGCAAGCATTCATGAGGCGGGCGTACATGCGAAGGCCTACTTTGGTGCCATCATGTCGTTCACCTTCTGCACGAAGCGCTCGAAATTACGGGCGTAGTAAGTGCCCTCGGGAAAAGCGTTCACCGCTTTCAGCGTGATCTCTTGTGCCCACGCGGGGGCTTGGGCAAGCGCGAGAAACATAACGGCGCTCGTGAACGCGCGGAGGTACCGCAACAACCAATTCATTCAAGCTCCTGGACTTGGGACTGGCGGAATATAACTTAGATGGGTAGCCGGGGGACGGCCGCTGCGAAGTTCGCTTCCCCCGCCGGACCGAAGTGGAGGGAAGGATTCCAGCCAAACTGCTCGAATAGTAAGGCCCGGTGGCTTGCCCTACATCACCCCAAGAGAAGTAATTGAACACGAAGGACGCAAAGGACGCGAAAGAAATCGATACCAGCGATGAGATATCCGCCTACTTCGGCTTCCAGGAATTATGGAACTGCACGATATACCAGCGCTCGCCGCGCTTGTGCATCACGGACGTATTGCGTGAGGGGCCGTTGGTGGTCATCTTTCCGTCTAGCGTTCGTTCGGATTGCCATGCGGCCGTTACGAGAACGACATCATCCGTCAGCAACGTTGCCGTCGTCGCGAACAAATTCGCCTTTACTTCCCCCCGGGTGCTGGTGAGCGCCCTTACGAAGTACTCGCGCAGAGGTTCGCGTGTGGTGACAAGTTCGGGAGAAATCGTCCCGATGAACAAAGCGTCGGAGGAAAACAACGAAACCAACTGATCGTGGTTGTCGGTCTTGAAATACGCGAAGAATTTCTCGAACTCGGCCAAGGCGTCTTCCCTTGGGCCTGCCCAAAGAGACGTTGCCCACGCCATTGCCAGCAAAAACACAACGAGTCGTTTCATATTTTCGCGCTCCCTATTTCGTTATTGGGTATCGGTGTTGTGCGGCCGGTCTGCCAAGGTGTGCTTGACGAGTTTCGGTGAGGGTAGCACATGCGCGGACTCTTCTCGGTTCAGTCCCCGAGATCGCCGGAATCGCACGTGGCTTAGCCTGTCCAGGGATGATTGGCCGGGGTAGCCCGGCGGCTACTCACCTTTTTTGCGCGGCCAAAAAAGGTATGCGAAGCCGCCCCCACTGAACCGCCCCTACCGGGGTACCCTGTGTTACTCGAATCGATGGGCGCCTGCGGAACTAGTCCGCGCAAAAGGCGCGCGGCCGTCGGACAGTCCTCGGCGACGACTCCCATCGCTCCTGCGTTACTCGGCGCTTCAGAAGGGGGAGAACTTAAACACCAGACCCAACGGCTTTGCCCCGCCGCTTTCGCGGCGCGATACTGTTACCGGTATCGTGGAATGGACTTGGATCCGGAGTAGGAAGGGCTGCGAAAACTTGCGTGTAGATTGTGCTCTATCATAGAGCGTTGTAAATCTTACCTTATCAGTTGAGGGTGGATGTCACTAGTGTCCGGTTAACTTTCGAATAATTTCAGTTGGTTGGCATCAACGGCGCCAATTGCTTCCAGTGGCGCAAATGTAAGTAGTTGATCTAAGGGTGTTGTCTCGTACATGGTTAGGCTCAAGA
>JBJXGQ010000197.1:0-5642 GCA_046160525.1 Burkholderiales bacterium | reverse complement strand
AAATAGCTTTCGTCATAGGCCGGGGGAAATGACCATTGCTCCATCTTGTTCTCTTTTTACCGGGGGCCGCGCTGCGCGACCAGCTTCTTGAGGGTGTCGACTATCAACTGCGGCGGGGTGTCCTGGCCCAGAATTTCGGCGACGCCCATTTTTTTTAGTTCCGCGATGTCTTCGTCGGGCATGACGCCGCCCGCGACGATGATCATGTCCTCCGCTCCTTTTTCCTTCAGAAGTTTGAAGATCTTGGGGAACACCGTCATCTGCACACCAGAGAGAAGGCTCACGCCCAGCACGTCCACATCCTCCTGGATGGCGGCGGTAACGACTTCATCAGGGGTGCGGTGCAGGCCGGTGTAGATGACATCCATGCCGGCATCTCGCAAGGTGCGCGCGACCACTTTGACGCCACGGTCATGGCCGTCCAAGCCTACCTTGGCTAGCAGGACGCGAATAGGGGTTTGCATCGGGGAGGACTCCAAGCTTAATCTAGCAAAGCGTCCTATTGTATTCGGAGCGAGAACTCAGATGGCGGATGATGAATTACCGCGCCCCTTCGCAGGCGAGCGCCCTGCCAGTTACCGGCCACGCCGCCGGTTTGTGCTTCTAAGCCTGGCCTGCTTGGCATGGACACCCGCCGCAGGGCAGACGCGGTTTCCAACCAAGCCGGTACGCATCCTCGTGCCTTTCCCCGCGGGCCAGGCCGCGGATACCATCGCCCGCATTCTGGCCCAGCACCTATCGGTTGCGTGGGGCCAGCAGGTCATCGTCGAGAACCGGGGCGGAGGCCTCGGTATACCCGCCATGCTGGCCGCGAAAAATGCAGCGCCCGATGGCCATACACTCATGATGGGAACGACCGGATCTTTGTGCATCAACCCGGCCCTGCACAGCAATATTCCCTACGATGTACAGCGAGATTTTGTGCCGGTGGGCAACGTTGTCATCGCGCCCCTGATCATCATCGCGCATCCGAGTTTCCCCGCGACGACCGTACGTGAGTTGGTTGCCATGGCGAAATCCAGCCCGAAACCCGTTCAATTCGCCAGCGCCGGCATCGGCACTTCCCAGCACATGACGGGCGAACTGTTCGCGGCCCGAACGGGGATCAAACTCCAGCATATCCCTTACAAAGGGAGCGCGCCCGCCATTACGGACTTGATGGGCGGCCAAGTCATGGTGATGGTCGACAGCGTGGTTTCGGCGCTCCCGCATATCAAATCCGGCAAGGTCCGGGCGCTGGCGGTGACGACTGGCGAACGCATCCCGCAACTTCCCAGCGTTCCCACCGTCGCCGAGGCGGGCTACCCGGGCTTCGAAGGTTACGGATGGGCCAGCATCGTCGCCCCGGCCAAAACACCCGAAGCTCTCGTGGCAAAAATCAGCGGCGATATCCAGCAAGCGTTGCGCGATCCTCAACTGCGGGCTGAATTCATCGAGCGCGGTGGCATACCAGCCCCCAGCACGCCTTCGCAGTTAGCGGAGTTTCTGCGGGCCGAGACTCAGAAATGGAGCAAGCTCGCGCGCGACGCGAACATCCGGCTGGAGGAGTGAGGGCATAATTAACCGCCCTTACGCGCTTGTCCATACGACTTAGGTTATAGCCCAGGGTGAATTCGCCCTCCTAAGAATAATGGTCTGAGCCAACGGTTTAACCTATCAAGCTGGACATCGCCAAACATTCCCGGTATAAATCCCGGAATGGAATCGGCGGAATTCACCAACGCAGCGCTTTCAGAGATCCAAGTGCGTCCCGTGGAGCGGGGCGAGGAGGCGCGTTATCAAGAGCAGATGGCGCGCCACCATTATCTTGGCGATCTGGTCAAGATTGGCCAGACGGTGTGGTACGTCGCGACTTGGCGCGACCAGTGGGTAGCGCAACTGAGTATGTCTGGGGCGGCGCTTAAATGCGCTGTTCGTGATCGCTGGATCGGCTGGGACTTCCGCTCCCAGTATGGGCGGCTCAAACTGATCGCCAACAACACTCGCTTCTTGATTCTGCCCGACTGGCACCGGCCAAACGTGGGCTCACGCGTCCTATCGCTGACCGAACGCCGGATCGGTGGTGATTGGCAGGCACGATTTGGCCATCCATTGTTGCTACTGGAGACCTTTGTCGATCCCCGACGCTTCCACGGTGGCGTGTATCGGGCTGCGAATTGGATTGAACTGGGATTGACCCACGGGTATCGGCGCACGCGCGATGGCTACAGCGCGCAGGCTGGAGCCCCCAAGCGGGTCTTTGTTCGTGCGCTATGTCGCAATCCTCAAGTGCTCTTGACTCATCCCGACCGAGAGCATCTTGAACTCACCGGAGCCTCCAAGATCATGCTCACCGCCCAACTGATGCGCACACTGCCCGATTTCTTTAACGCTATCCCCGATCCCCGCCGCGCCCAAGGCCGGCGTCATCGCCTGTGCGTGGTGCTCGGCATTGCCGCGGGGGCCATCCTGTGCGGGATGCGCGGCTACAAGGCCATCGCCGGATGGGCGCAGGACTTGGGTGCCCAGGCCCGCGCACGCTTTGGCTGCCGGCGCGAACACGGACGCTACCTAGTCCCCAGCGAGTCGATCATCCGTGATGTACTGATCCGCGTTGATCCGATCCTGCTCGACCGTGCGCTGCAACAGTGGAATGCGGCCTTCGGCCAGGAAGACCAAAGCCTGGCGATCGATGGCAAGACCATGTGCAATGCCATTGATGAACAGGGACAGCAAACTCACATCATGAGCGCCGTGGGGCATGAAACCGCTTTGTGCTACACCCAAAAAAAGTCGGAACCTTGCCCGTAGCGGGGGGCCAAGAAACCAAGCAAACCAATGAAATCGGGATGTTCATCCCGCTGCTCGATGCACTGGACATCCAAGGCAAGGACATCACCGCCGACGCCCTGCTGGCACAACGTAAACTGGCAACCTATATTGTGCAGCGCGGGGCGCATTACCACTTCACGGTCAAAGGCAATCAAGCCACGCTCCAAGCCGATATCGCGCTTCTATTCAAGGATCGCAAGGCGCCTGATTTCGTCGAGGTCTCGCCTGCTGACCACGGCAGAATCGAAACCCGACGCATCTGGTGTAGTACGGCACTCAATGCCCACCTCGACTTTCCTCATGTGGGCCAAGTGTTCCTGATCGAAAGGGAGGTGTTTCACAAAAAAAGTGGCAAGCTCACCGTGGAGACCGCTTTGGGGATGACCAGTCGTCCTCGAGAACAAGCCAATCCACAGCGTGTCCTGGCCACCAATCGCGGCCATTGGGCCATCGAAAACCGCTGCCACTATGTCATCGACTGGAACTTCGATGAGGATCGCTGCCGTATCTGCAAAGGATACGGCCCCGAAAACGTGTCTCGCCTGCGTCGCTTCGCAATCGGCGCCATTCAATTCATCTCCGATGGAAGATCCAGCGTCGCGGAAAAAATGCGCCAGTTGCACCGTAACACTCGGTTGGTCTTCGATTACCTGCGCATGACCAAAAACTCCACTCGCTCACAAACCCTATGATCATACGGGGAGAACAAATTTACCGTGGGTTATAGCCGCCTTGAACCTCTCCGCTCCCAACCAAGGATCACCATGACCGAAATCTTCGATCTTTCGATTCGAAACGCCACCATCGTTGATGGCACTGGCAGCGCGCGTTACCGTGGCAACCTCGCCGTTCGGGGCGACCGCATCGTGCGCATGGACACGGAATCCCTACCCGCGAAGAAAGAAATCGATGCCAACGGGCTCGTGCTCGCACCGGGATTCATCGACGCCCACACCCACGATGACCGTCTGATGCTCTCAGACCCCGCCATGGCGCCCAAGGTGAGCCAGGGCGTGACGACCGTCATCGCGGGCAATTGCGGTATATCGCTGGCCCCCATGCCCAGGCGTCCCGCCGGTGCGGTGACGCCTCCCTTGGATTTGCTGGACGATGAGGGCGGGTGGTTCCGCTACCGGAGTTTCGGCGCCTACGTCGGGGCGCTGCAAGCGAACCCTCCCGCCACCAATTGCGGGTTATTGGTAGGGCTCACGACCTTGCGAGTGACAACCATGGACTGCGTGGACCGGCCCGCCACCGGTGCCGAGATCGCCCGCATGCGAGAACTGCTGATCGAGGCCATGCGCGCGGGAGCCATCGGCGCCTCCACGGGGCTCTATTACGAACCGGCCGTGGCGGCCACCATGGAGGAAGTCATCGAGGTGTGCCGCCCGTTACGCGAACTCGGCGGATTGTATTGCACCCACATGCGTAACGAAGCGGACAAGGTGATCGATTCCCTGGAGGAGAGTTTCCGCACCGCGCGTGAAGTGGGCGTGCCCGTGGTCATTTCCCACCACAAGGTCACGGGGATAGCCAATCACGGGCGCTCGCCCGAGACCTTGGCCTGCATCGGAGCGCACCAGCACGAGCAGGCCATAGGGTTGGATTGCTACCCCTACAGCGCCTCCTCCACCATACTTTCCGCGGACCGCGCGGCCGTGGCCATGCGCACGCTGGTGACGTGGTCAAAACCCCTTCCCCAGTACGCCGGCCAAGACCTTCGCGACGTAGCCAAAAAAATGGGAGTAACAGAGGAAGAAGCCGTGCAACGGCTTCTTCCTGCCGGGGCCATCTACTTTTCCATGGACGAGGCCGATGTGCAGCGCATCCTGGCTTTCGAACCCACCATGGTGGGCTCCGATGGATTACCGCACGACGCCTTTCCCCATCCGCGCCTATGGTCTACGTTTCCTCGCGTGCTCGGCCACTACAGCCGGGACTTAGGATTGTTTTCCCTGGAAACGGCGGTGCACAAGATGACCGGTTTGACTGCCAAGACTTTCGAATTGGAAGGGCGAGGCGTCTTGCGCGAAGGTGCCTACGCAGACTTGGTGCTGTTCGATCCGGAAACCGTCGCGGAGGCGGCCAACTTCGAGAACCCCATCGCCCCAGCCCACGGCATCAAGACCGTCATCGTAAATGGCGCCATGGTTTGGAACGAGGGGCGTTCCACCGGCAACCGGCCCGGGCGGGTACTGCGGCGTACGGCGCCTTCCACCTAGAACCTAAGGCTTATTTCGCCACAGAGGGCACAGAGGAAAGACATTTCAAAACCCGATTTCGGTGGCGCAAACCGTGGTTTCGTTTTTCTCTGTGTCCTCTGTGTCCTCTGTGTCCTCTGTGCCCTCTGTGGCAAATGGCTTTTCGGGGTTCAAGGGCCCGAACAACGTCCTATGCTACGATCCGCCGCCATTCGAGCCTAGGCTCGAATAATTCCCAAAAATGCTCAGGAGACTTACCAATATGAAATGGCCTCTTCGCGACCCGGCGCCCCCCCGTCTCACGCCTCACGCTTCACGCTTCACGTCATGGCCTTTTCGCGCGCTGGCTTTTGGCCTCGCCAGCTTCGCATTCAACGCCGGCGCCGCCGGCACCATCAAAATCGCCGTCATCGACCCGCTCTCGGGGCCCTTTGCCAACGTTGGCGAATCCATGGTGCGCCACGTACAGTTGGCCATCGACGCGGTGAATGCGCGGGGTGGCGTATTGGGCGGAACAAAATTCGAACTCGTCGCGCTGGACAGCAAGAGCAGCCCGCAGGAAGCGCAACTGGCGCTCAAACAAGCCATCGACCAGGGCATTCACTTCATCAACCAAACCAATGGCTCCAA
>JBJXGQ010000196.1:0-5237 GCA_046160525.1 Burkholderiales bacterium | reverse complement strand
GTCCATCAACCTCGAGAAGCACATTCTCGACATGCAAGCCCTGCGCGCCGCCACGGAAAAGTTCTGCAAGGACCCCGTGAACGTGATGACCGAGAAGCATTTTCTGGTGAAAAGGTTCTACGGCGGATTGGTGACCGAAGCACGCGAAGTGTTCCGCCAAACCCGCAAGGAGCTGGACCACTGGGTGCGCAACGCCTTGCAACCCATCGCCAAGCATCTCAAGGAGCACCAGGCTCTGCTCGAAAAGCGCGTGGAGAATCTCAAGAAAATCTCACAAGATCTTTCCACCTTGCAATTGCGCATCAAGCAAGCTGAAGCACGCAAGCTGGCCCTGGGCCAGCAAGTGGGCGAGCTGCAGCATTTCAGGCAGCAAATGTTGGGAGAAGTGGCGTCCGTACAGGCGGTGGCGCGCGCCGCCGCCTAAATGGGAAAACCTGTTCGCCGTAAGAACAATCCCCGATCATGATTTTGATTGCCCGGCAACTATAAAAAAACAGGCGCCCAAAGGCGCCTGTTTTAGCTGCAACGTCTTTGGCTTAGGCCAAATTAGAACACATGCTTAAGCAGCACTGCCAAGCTCTTGCCATCGGCCCCAACACTGCCACCGGGAGTACCGATGTTGACATAATTCGCCAAGGCATCGTTGCTGGTGAAGGACGCGATGAACTGTAGCTGGGATTGCTTGGACAGATTATGGAAATAACCGCCGCTGACCATGGTTGCTCCGGTATCGTTGGCATTACAGGCAGCCCCATTAGCCAGGGAGCAGTCCGCGTCATCGGCCATACCGATTTGCAGGCCAGCGTAACCCGAAGCTAGGTTTAGCTTGGCGCCGAACCAAATGGCCGAGCGCTCGTACTCATTAAGCGCGGTACCGGTCAACCCGTCGGACTTGTAGGTCAGTCTTTCGAAGCGCAGGTTTAGCCCGACATCCCCAAGGTTCACGCCACCCCCAACCTGGATGCCGGTATCGGTAGAGCCAGTCGCGCCTGTGGGGCCGTCAATCACTTGGAGTCCGAAGAAATCGGAATGGCGTTCAAACGCTGCGTTGACATAGAAGGGGCCATCCGCCGGCTTGTACTGAACGCCCGCCGAAAAATGGGTAGGATTAGGACCGCCGGCGGTCTTATAAGCACTCAAACCGACCACCACACCAAAGGAAAAGCCGCTGTAATCGGCGCTGTCGAACCAGATGCTTTGTCCGGAACGGCGATAAAAATCCACACATCCGCTGCTGGGTCCGCAACCCGAGTTCCCGTTTTCGAACACCCGGCCATACCCTGGCGTCCCGAGCATCTGGAGGTTGCCACCGATACCCACGGCGCCGTCGAGCACATCCGAGGTATACATATAGCGCTCGTAAATTTGCTCGTTGATCCCCCAATACACTCCCCCCCAGGTACCCGTGATACCCAAATAGGAGTTACGCGAACTGATGGGAACGCCCGGTTCGTGCAGCGTGGAGCCGGTGTTCGAGAAATCGAATTGGTAGTTCATCACCACCTTGTTCCCGCCGCCGATATCGTCACTCGAAGAGATATTCATATTCGAGTAGTTAGACGTTAGGCCGGTGTTACTGAAGCCGACACTTGCGGTACCCGAAGTGATGCTATTCGACGTGGTGGTGGCCGTTCCATTTCCACTGGAGCCCCAAACCGGACCCATGTTGATCGCGCCGCTGATCGTAACGTCAGCGAACGCAGCCGGGGCGGCAAAAGCGCTCGCCACGGCTAGTGCTAAAAGACTCTTCTTCATACCATCTCCTTGTGATGATTGGGTGGCGCGAGGATTTAAACCCGCGCCTGTTTTCGTGTTGTCTTAAGACACCTCTCCCTTCCCAGGAAGAGCGAGGGGATTGTGCCAAGATGCAACATGCGGCCGCAAGGCAATTGGCCGGGAAAAATCCATGTGTGTTGGTTTTATGCAACACACATAAGCGGTGTTTTCGGCCGGCCGTCGTGGTTTCTTAAGGGAATAGTCGCTGTAGCTCGGCACCTGGGTCGGCCGCCCGCATGAAGGATTCGCCCACGAGGAAGGCATTGACCCCATGACGCCGTATGCGCTGGACGTCCTCCGGGGTGGCGATGCCCGATTCAGTGACCACCAAGCGCCCTTGAGGAATGCGCCCAAGCAGATCCAAGGTGGTCTCCAGTTTGGTTTCGAAGGTTCGCAGATTGCGGTTGTTGATGCCCAGCAAGGGGGTACGAAGCTGCAATCCTGCCTCCAGCTCGGTGGCGTCGTGGACTTCCACCAGAACGGCCATGCCTAAGCTCCCGGCGACTCGCTCCAGTTCCAACATATGGGGAAGATCCAGGGCCGCCACGATGAGCAGAATGCAGTCCGCCCCCATGGCCCGGGCCTCAAACACTTGGTAGGCATCGATCATGAAGTCCTTGCGCAACACGGGTAGCGAACACGCCGCGCGGGCTTGCTGCAAATATTCGAGACTGCCCTGGAAGTAGTCTTTATCCGTGAGTACCGACAGGCAGGCCGCGCCATGGGTTTCGTAACTTCTCGCGATCTCGGCAGGCCGGAAATCGGGTCTCAACAAGCCTTTGCTGGGACTGGCCTTCTTGATCTCGGCGATGACCGCCGCCCGGCCCGCGGCGATCTTGCTTTGCATAGCCCCGAGAAAATCCCTCGGCGGCGGCACCTGCCTGGCGAGCAATTCCAGCGCCGCCAGAGGGGTGCTGCGTTGTGCCGCCTCGACCTCCGCGCGCTTGGTGGCGAGGATGCGGTCCAGGATGTCGCTGCGCGGACTGGACTCCTGCACGCCGGGCGTTACCATCAAGCCACGTCTTGCATTTTATTGGCGAAGTCACGGCCGGAGGTCGGCGGCGGCAGGGGCTTACGCTCCTTACGGTATACCGCTATAGCCTCTTCGACGATCTGGCACAGCTCATCGAATACTGCCTTTTCGTCCATTCCATGGCACCCGCCATAAATGAGTCCCGGAGAGCTACCGACGTAGCACTGATCTTCTTCCGACCACTCGACAATCTTTGCGTATCTAGCGCTGTCTTTCACGATTTCGACTCCTCAATAGCCATTTTCACCGCACGAACTTGGTAATGCTTGGCATCCTCACCAAGTGCCCCAGATAAGGTGACGGGTTTCGTTACCTTGGGATGAACGTAGTTTCGATGACTACCCTTACCGCCACGATTCATAAATCCCGCTCGCTCCAGATCGGAAATCAGTTCTCTTATCTTTGGAGGCATCCAATCACCATGAGTACAACGGATCCATCCAAGAACGACACACGGCAGCTTCCCGCAACTTACAGGCTCCCGGGTTTGAATTGCACTGTAAAACTCACCAGCTCGTCCAGTTTACGCCGAGCGGCTCCTTGACCGATGGCCTCGGTGGCTTGCCTAATCCCCTCTTGCAAGGAATCCGCCACTCCCGACACGTAAATCGCCGCCCCGGCATTCATCGCCACGATATCGCGCGCGGGCGAGGGCTCGTTGCGCAACACGCCTAGCAACATGGCGCGGGCGGACTCTTTGCCATCGACGCGAATCGCATCGAGTGGCACGGAGCGAAAACCGAAATCACCGGGAGAAACGCTGTATTCCTTAACTTCCCCCTGGCGCAACTCGGCGATGTGGGTCGGCCCGCCTATGCTGATTTCGTCCAGGCCATCTTCCCCATGCACCACCATGACGTGGCGCGAACCCAGCGTTTGCAGAACGCGGGCGAGCTTGCCTGGGAGGTCCTTGAGGAATACGCCCATGATTTGGTTGGGCGCACCCGCCGGGTTGGTCAAGGGGCCCAATAGGTTGAACAGCGTACGCACACCCAGTTCACGGCGCACGGGAGCGGCGTACTTCATGGCGCTGTGATGGGCAGGTGCGAACATGAATCCCACCCCTACCTCCTCCACCGAGCGGGCCACTTGCTCGGGATTCAAGGCGATATAGACGCCCAGCGCTTCAAGAATATCGGCGCTGCCGCAGGTGCTCGACACAGAGCGGTTGCCGTGCTTGGCCACCCGGCACCCCGCGGATGCCGCCACCAGGGCGCTGGCGGTGGACACGTTGAAGGTGTGAGATGCATCTCCGCCCGTACCGCAGGTATCCACAAGGTGGGTTTTGTCCGCGACCTCTACTCGCGCCGCCAGGCTTCGCATCACCTCCGCGGCGGCGGCCAATTCGGTGACCGTCTCCCCCTTGCAGCGCAGCGCCGTGATGATGCCGCCGATCTGAACGGGCGTGATCTCGCCGGTCATGATTTGCTCCATGACAGAGCGCATCTCCTCGCGCGTGAGATCGCGTTTTTCGATCAGCGCATTGAGGGCCGACTGAGGTGTCATGAGCGCGGCTGCCCCAGGAAATTGGCGAGCAGGGCATGCCCGTGCTCGGTCAAGATGGACTCGGGGTGAAACTGCACACCCTCCAAGGCATGGCTCTTGTGGCGCACGCCCATGATCTCGCCATCCTGCGTCCACGCGGTAATTTCCAGTTCGGCTGGCAAGCTTTCGCGTTCGATTACCAAGGAGTGGTAGCGCGTGGCGTTGAAATCCTGGGGAAGCCCCGCAAACACGCCCGTGGAAGTGTGATGAATGGGCGAGGTCTTCCCGTGCATCACTTGTTTGGCGTGCACGATCTTGCCGCCCAGCGCCTGGCCGATGCTCTGGTGGCCCAGGCACACCCCAAGAATGGGAATCCTTCCCGCGAAACGCTGGATCAAAGGCACGGAGACGCCTGCCTCATTGGGCGTGCATGGGCCTGGAGATACCACGATGCGCTCAGGGCGCAAGCGCTCGACTTCCTCCAGGGTGATGGCGTCGTTGCGGTACACCACCACTTCCTGGTTGAGTTCGCCCAGGTACTGCACTAGGTTGTAGGTAAAGGAATCGTAGTTGTCGATCATCAGGAGCATTTTTCACTCCAAGGATTTTCACCACAGAGACACAGAGGCACAGAGAAAATCATAACTTCATCCTCTTTATGCCCTGCTTGAGCACGGGGACGTTGAAGTTAATCAGGAGACCGGTAGGAAGGCGGCGCAAACGCATGTAGGTTAGAAGCTGGGCTTCGTGGACAGGCAACAGTTCCTCGACAGCTTTCAACTCGACCACCAAAACATCTTCGACAACCAGATCGATTCGGTAACTTACATTCAGTTGGGTGCCTTTGTATTCGATCGGTAGCTCAACCTGCCGCTTGAAGCGCAACCCATTAAGCTCAAGTTCCCGGCAAATACACTCCTCATACACCGATTCAAGTAACCCA
>JBJXGQ010000195.1:0-6238 GCA_046160525.1 Burkholderiales bacterium | reverse complement strand
TTACCGACCGCGACGGTAAATACCAGCTCACCGCCTTCACGGAGTCGGCCTTCGACCCGCTGGCGCGCACCACCAAGTTCATGCTGAAGGAAGAGGCGCATCATATGTTCGTGGGCATCACCGGCATCACGCGCGTGTTGGAACGTACCTGCGAGTTGATGAAGCAGCATGGCGTGAGCGAGCCTGACAAGGTGCGTGCCTTGGGCGTGATCGACCTGCCGGCCATGCAGCGCTACATCAACTTTCACTACAGCGTGACGCTGGATTTATTCGGCGCGGACCTTTCCTCCAACGCCGCCATGTTCTACACCACGGGATTGAAGGGACGATTCGACGAGGCCTCGATTCAGGATGATCACCTTCTGAAGGACGCGCACTACCGCATCCTGGCGGCTCAGGACGGAAGGCTTAGCGGGCAAGACGTGCCGGCACTCAACAGCTTGAACGAGCGCTTGCGGGACGATTACATAAAAGATTGCGAGGCCGGGGTGGCGCGGTGGAACCGCGTGATGGAAAAGCACGGCATCGGCTACCGTCTGAAGCTTCCGCACAAGGCCTTCAACCGCCAGATCGGTTCGGCTTCATCCCTCAAAGTGAGCCCAGAAGGCGAGGTCATGAATCCAGCCGCTTGGGAAGGCATGTTGCGGCAGTGGCTACCCACGCCGGAGGACCGGGCCTATGTCACCTCCCTCATGGGCCGGGTGGTGGAGCCCGGAAAATTCGCCAACTGGATCGCGCCGCCCGAGCGGGGCATCAACAACCTACCGGTGGATTTCGAGTACGTGCGGTTTGGGTAGCCTAGAAAATCCATTCACCACAGAGACACAGAGGCACAGAGAAGTACCATCCCTTGAGTTTGATTTTCTCTGTGTCTCTGTGTCTCTGTGGTGAGGTTTTGGTGAGGTCCGGCGTTACGCGATCACGGTGACGTCGCCCTTCAGGCCCATCAACAGCATCTCGACTTTCAGATGCTCGTGTTTCTCCAAGACCTTGCCCTTGAGTGTGCGTAACTGCGTGCCGTGAATCTCGGTTTCCTTGGCTTTGTTCTTCAAAAAATCCTCTCCCAGCACTACCTTGTAGGCGCCGCAATAGCGGCGATCCATGACCATGACGGTGTGGATATGGTGCAGCTTGATGGCTACATCCAAGTGTTCCCAAAAGGTTTGGTTCCAGGCCGGGAACTTGTCCGTAATGGCGCCTAAGGCGGCGCCAGCCAGCACGATGTGATCGTAATTGTCGCGCATGCCGCGCTTGGTCATGTAACGCTCGATGTTCCTATTCATGGTTTTGGGCAGGCCGAATTGCACCGCCCAACCTACAACGCTTTGCACGACCGGGCTATTTCACCCACTCGAATCCTTTCAACAATTCGTCCGCCGATTGGAAGCGGTCATCGGGGTCCTTCGCCAAGAGTCCATCGATGATGGACTGGTATTTCTTCAATTCCGCGGCCAACCGCGGTATGGGCTGCTTCAGATGGGCGTCGAGCAATTCGCTGGTGTTGCGCCCGTTGTAGGGCCGCTGCCCCACGAGCATTTCGTAGACGATGATGCCCAGGCTATACAGATCGCTGCGGTGATCCACCGCTCCGCCCGTCACTTGTTCGGGGCTCAAGTACGCGGGCGTTCCCAAGGTGGTTCCGGGCAAGGTGTTCTTCCTGGAACTGGTCAAATCCTTCGAGATGCCGAAGTCGGACAACACCAAACGGTGGTCCGATGAAAACAGAATATTGGCGGGCTTGACATCGCGGTGGACCACGCCCACGGCGTGAATGGCCTGCAAGCCCGCGGCAATTTGCTGCGCGAATTCCAGCGCCACATGGAGCACGACGCCTTGGGACAGAGCGCTCTTGAGATCTCCTTCCGCCAGATACTCCATGGCGATATAGGCGAAATCTCCGCAGATGCCGCGCTCATGCACTTTCACCACGTTCGGATGATCGATGCGCATGATCAAGTCGAACTCGCCCATGAAGCGGCTGATGTACTCGGGATCCGTTTCCGAAGGGACGATTGGCAGGGTCTTGAGCACCATCCTTTCCTGGTCTTCCAGGCGTTCCACGAAGAAGACGGAAGCCATCCCGCCATCGGCTATCTTGTTCAGAACACGAAATCCGGGCACTCTCGGCGGTTCTCCGTTCGCGAGGGAATTGCGGCGCGCCGGGGGGGATAGCGAGCGTGACTGTACATCCGAGCGCTTCACGCTGGAATGCGTCGCGGCCGCCGCCGCCGTGTCCAGCGTCATATCCAGATTCACGCGCGCTTCCGCGCCTTCCTTGAGTGCCTCCAGCGCGGTTTCCACCAAACGCGAAGGAGACATCTTGGATTTGCTCAAATAGCCAGCGGCGCCCAGTTTGATGGCGCGGGTCGCCACATCCTCGTCGCTCTCGTCGGAGAGCATGATGATCGGCGGTGTCTCGGGATTCTGGCGCAATGCCTTCAACCACGCGAGGCCGCTTTGTCCGATGCGGCTTAAATCCGCGGCAAGAAAAACCAACTGGTAGCGGCCCCATTTCATATTCGGATCGGGTATGCCCGCCTCGGGGGCATAGCGCTCGATTTCAGCGTGAGGCCATTCGCTTTGCAAACAGTAGCGCACGAACTCGGCCGCCTTAGGGTCGGATTCGATCATGAGGGCCCGGTCGATGAAAGTCGCGATGTCAGGCCGGATGATATTGGTCTCGGTGGTCATTGCACTTTATGGGATGGGTGGGCGATGGGCGCGGGAGCGCTGAACAGGCGCGGCAAGTCGAGCACGCGAATCTGGCCGAACTCAGGGTGCAGGAACGCGCACTGGGTAAAGCGGTCAAGCGCGGCCGTATCCTGGGGCAAGGCACTCGCCTCCATGTCTTGCACCGTGTGGCGCTGAGGAATCTTGGATAACACCAAGGCGGCGTACTGAGGTATCGCGCCGGCGCTTGGATGAAAGGCCACGATGGTCACGATTTGCTTGGCGGGTTCGTCACCGGCGCGCTTGGGGCGCGCACCGCCCACCAGAATGTTCAGGTCGAACAGCGGCACGAGCTGTTCTTCCCACAGAATGACCTCCCGGCAATGGGGGGGTGATTGCGGGATGGGAAATTTCTCCGGCATCTGGTCCAATATATGGAGCACCTCGAACTCTCCCAGCGCGATATGGCTGGGGCCAAAATCGAGAATCCATGCCGCGGTGCCTTCTTGGCTGTTTTGCTTATCCATGGTCTACAGGGAAACAGTCCTCAGGATCATGGTTGCGGTGAGATCGCTCAAATCGCGCTGGTCTTCGAATTCATACTCGGCGAAGCCGCAGCCCAAGCTGCCTAGGTAGCGCCACATGGACTCCGCGCGCGTCAAGCACATCACCTGGTTTTCGGCCACGCAAAGTCCGTGCACCACGCTTGTTCCCTGGCGCATGCATTCCGGGAGGCGCTTCGGCATCATGTCCTGGGCGGTCTTGTTGGCCACTTTGTCGCAAAGCAATCCGAAGCGCCATTTCTCGTGGGACATGAGCACGCACACGCGTGCGCGCTCCGGCGCGCTCGCGAGCAACTCGAGATCCTCCGTCAAGGAGAACACGGGCCATGTTCCCTCGTCGAGAACGATGTCTCCAACGCTCAAGGAGTATTCCCCTGGTTCTAAATCCAGTACCGGCTCCAGCGTGCGAATCTCGTGCTGCGGGAACACCAAGCTCAAGCGCTCGATGGAAAGCACGACGACTTGCTCGGTTAGGTCCTTGAGGTGCGCGGGCTGCATGGCTTGGTTCTAGTTCGGCGCCCGTAGGCGGTGTACGTGCGCCAGCAACTCATCCTCGGAGAAGGGTTTGGTCAAGTAGGCATTGACGCCCGCCGAAGTGGCCTGCTCGCGGTGTTTGGCCGTGGAGCGCGAAGTGATCATGATGATAGGCAGGTTGCCCAGGGCGGGTGCGCCGCGAACGTAGCTCGTCAGCTCGATGCCGTTCATGCGCGGCATTTCCATATCCACCAACAAGATATCGGGCTTGACGGCTTCGATGACTTCAATGGCCTCCAGTCCGTCGCGCGCGGTGCGCACTTCGAAGCCGGAGTCCTGCATGAACTGGGCAAGGGAGCGCCGTGCACTGAGTGAGTCGTCCACGACTAGCACTTTGGGTAGGCCGGCACGGACGATGCTGGAAGAGGTCTGGCTGCTCTGCGTTCTGAGGCCCGCTTCCACGGGTGCGCGCAACAACTCGGGGAGATCGAGCACCGGGGTGACGCTACCATCGCCCAGGATGGTGGCGCCGATCACGCCGCGTATTTTCGTGAGGTAGCGGCCAAACCCCTTCACCACGAGGTCTCGGCTTTCGATCACCGCTTCGACTTGAATGGCGGTGGTGCCGGTACCTGCTTGCACCATGAGCATGGGATATGCACCTGCGCGCGAATCGTCGCGGCGCTCCACCATACCGCCGAGGAGCCGGTCGAGGGGCTTCACGGGATAGCTGTTGCCGGCCACGTGGAACACCGTATCCTCGCCGAACTGACGCAATTCGCCCGAATCGGGGTGCAGAATCTGAGTGATGCCGCGATTGGCCACCGCCAGTACTTGTTTCCCCATGCGCACCAGCACCGCGTGCGAGGATATCAAGGTCATGGGCAAGCGTAGATCGAAAGTGCAACCGGCGCCGCGTTTGGAATCCAGGCCCAGTGAGCCGCCCAGTTCTTCCACCTTGGAGTTCACCGCATCGAGCCCAATGCCGCGCCCCGAAGTTTGGGTGACCTGCTTACGGGTGGAAAAATTGGGCAGCAGGATGTAGCGCTTCAGAGTTTCCTCGTCGGCTGCTTGCTCCGCCGAGATTAGCCCCGCCGATTTCGCTTTTTCGCGGATGGCATCGAAATCCAGTCCGTGACCATCGTCCTTGCAGCGAATCAGGATGTTGTTGCCATCGCGCATGAAGGCGAGTTCCAGGGTGCCGTTGACGTGCTTGCCAGCCTTCAGCCTGCCCGCCTCGTCTTCAATGCCGTGGTCGATGGCGTTGCGCAACAAGTGCATCATGGGGTCGGCCATGGAATTGAGCACGTCGCTATCCATCATGGTGTCCCCGCCGGAGAATCGCAGATCCACTTGTTTGCCCGTGAGCCTGCATGTTTGCCGCACGGAACGCTGCAGGCGGGGAAAGATGGATTTCACCGCGACCATGCGCGTGCGCATGACGGCTTCTTGCGTGTCGCCGTTCAAGCGCTCCTTGTTCACCAGCATATTGTCCAGATCGCGCAAATGCGCCAGCAAGTTCTTCCCCATTTCCGCCGCGTCGGTGGCGGATTCCACCAGGCGCCGGCTATAGGTGTGCAACTCGCTGTACTGGTCCATCTCCAAGGCGTCGAACTTGTCCTGGGTGGAGGCCACGCGCTGGTTCGCGCTCAAATCGGTGATGTCGATGAATTGCTCCAGCTCCGTGCCCAATTCTTGAAGCATGCGGAAGTGTTCTTGCATGGAGCGGGTTTGGCCGCTGGCGCGGTTCAAGCGCTCGCGCACTTGGCCGGTGAGGATGATGTTCTCGCCTCCCAGCCGCAACAACTCATCCACCAGCGTGGCGGGAACGCGGATACTCGCCGCCACGGCGTCGCCGCCTTCCTTGGCCTCGCCGCCCTCCTTGGTGTCCGTCTTCGCCTCGTCTCCCGCGTCGTTCTTCGCTTCCTTCCTGGCGGGCGCCGCAGGCCGGGCCTCGTGAAATTCGGGCCCTTCCTCTCCCGTGGGCAAACCCTTCGAGTCGATGTAATTGGCCCAGTCGAGAATCTCCTGGTACACGGTGAGCGCGTCGGCGGGGGCCGCGCCGCCGCCTTGCATGAGTACTTCGCACATTCCTTCCAGACAATCCGCGGCGTTCATGAGGGATTGGCCGAGCCGCTTGGTCGGGAAGGCTTCCGCCTGGGACAAAGCCAGGAAAATATCTTCCAGGCAGTGCGTCAAATTGGCGATGCCTTTCACTCCCACCGTATTGCCCGCGCCTTTGACCGTGTGGGCGATGCGCTGGGCCACGTTAAGATCTTCGGCGGTTCCGCCGGCCAGCAATCGCTGGATGGCGGCGGAGAATTCCTCCGTCTGGCCCGGCAATTCCTGTAACAGGCCCTCCAGCAAATCCGGATTGACGTCCTGCGGAATGGCGATCGTCACATCGGCGTCGCTGGCGGCCTGCGCACGCTCGGGCGTATCGTCCGAGGGCGAAAGGTGCAGCACGTCGGAAAGCGCCACTGTGAGTTCTTCCGTTACCGCCTGGTCCGTGGGCAAGGGCCAGCGCGGAT
>JBJXGQ010000194.1:0-3286 GCA_046160525.1 Burkholderiales bacterium | reverse complement strand
GCTGGTACCCCGCACCGCAGCGCGCAGGCGCAGCGATCGCGCGGCTGGTGGGGGCCAATCCGGAGGAAGTGATCGTCTGCGACTCGACCTCGGTGAATCTCTTCAAGGCGCTGGTCGCGGCGCTGCGCCTGCGGCCGGGAAGGAAGGTTGTCGTTTCAGAGCGAGGGAATTTCCCCACTGACGTCTATGTCAACGAGGGCGTGGCGGAGCTGATGGGGGTCGAGCTGCGCTGCGTCGAGCTGGAAGAAGTCGAATCTGCGATCCGCGTCGCGGGAAGCGCTCTGGCCCTGATCCAGCTCACCCACGTCAACTACCGTAGCGGCCTCGTCTACGACATGGCGCGCATTACGCGCCTTGCCCATGAACAGGGCGCGCTCACCATCTGGGACCTGAGCCACAGCACGGGCACCTTGCCGGTCGAGCTGAATGCCTGCGGCGTGGATTTCGCGGTTGGTTGCGGCTACAAGTACCTGAACGGCGGGCCCGGCGCGCCGGCATTCGTCTATGTCGCCGCGCGGCATCTGGCCACGTTCCGCCAGCCCATCCAAGGTTGGCATGGCCATGCGCGCCCCTTCGCTTTCGACCACGATTACACGCCGCATGCCGGCATCGATCGCATGCTGGTGGGCACGGCGCCGCAGTTGAGTCTAATCGCGCTGGAGGAGGCGCTGGCCGTGTTCGAGGACGTGGACATGATGACGTTGCGTGCAAAGGGCAGTGCGCTGGGCGATTGCTTCATTCGCCTCGTGGACCAGGAACTCGCAGGACACGGCTTCGGCCTCGCCAGTCCGCGAAAGCCGGCGCGGCGCGGCAGCCAGGTCTCGCTCACCCATCCGGAGGGCTACGCCATCATTCAGGCGCTCATCGCGCGTGGCGTGATCGGCGATTTCCGCGCCCCGGACGTTCTGCGCTTCGGCTTCGCCGGGCTGTACGTGCGCTATGTGGACGTCTGGGACGCGGTGGCGGCGTTGAAGGACATCATGTCCTCCCGCGCCTGGGACAGTCCTGAGTTCAGGACGCGGAAGTCCGTGACTTAGAGTGATCGTGCCTAAATCCAGTCCAACTGATTTACCGACCCCCTCGCACGAGCCGCTCGTAATCCTCTCTGCTAAGAGGACAGGCAAGAAGCGCATCCAAATCGGAGTGGTGAATCTTCAATTGCTTTGCAATGGAGTTATATGTCCCTTGCGGAACATCTTTTCTGCCCTTCGCAACTGTCACACGACACGTTTTTCGGCCATCCAACCAGAACCAGCCATTGAATTCTTTACCATTAGTCTTAAATACAATGCCGAGCTTGCGCTCGCAAACTTTCTTTACGTCGCCTGTGTCGTAACTCCAGTTGTTCACCGAACCACAATAGAACTAAGCAATCTCTTCCAATTCAACCAGTCGTCACTAAAAGCATCGTCTTCCATTAGCTCAAAGTAGACAGACTCGATCTGTCCGCGAAGCGACTCAATCGCGTCAGCGGCGCCTTCCCCGTACCCATAGAGCGGCATGTCGACCGTTTGAGCCAAGTACCCGTCTCCGTCTCGTTGAACCAACGCAGATAGCGGAATTCGCAAGCGAGTGGTTCTCAACGAACTGATCTGCACAACCTGCGGGGCAGGCTCCAATTGATGCTCTGCACGTCCCTGACTTCCGGTAGCACTGTTTTCCGTGAACTGAACATTCGCCGGAACGACACTTGCGCGAAGCCAGACGGCGTTTCGCCCGGTCGATGATGGCAGCGCCGTTACTCGAGCTCGAGACGAACTGGCAAACGCTGGCGGTTGAATACTCTGGTTCATTTCTTCGGTGACTTAGGCGGTTGCTTCGATTGACCGAGGATTCCACGTTCCTGCGCAAGAGCAAGATTCTTTCCAAGCCAATCGAAAAGACGCTTTGCTGCGGACATATCCATAGCAACGCCCGTAGTCACATAACGAAGCACTATGGGGTCATCAGACTTAGGATCGCGTTCCAATTCTTTGCCGATCGCGCCCTCTGAGGTTATCTCGTTGACCGTCGAGTACGGCAGCGGATGACGCTCATGATAAAAATGGATAACGAAGTCGCCTTGTGGGGAAATTCCACCATATGCGCCGTTCGAGTAAACCGGGTTGTATGTCTCGGGAAACTTGTATACGAACTGGATGCGAGGCGGACGCTTGTTCTTCAGAGGCAATGTAACAACGTTGCCGCCGCTAGCTCGTTTGGTGGACTTCTTCGCAGCCATTGAGGATCCCCATGGGCCGAAATCGGCAGGTATCGTAGCACCGCTGGACCGCTTCGACCGCTTCGGGGCGGCGATCGGAGGGCTTGACTCCCTTCCGAGTGATCGCATGAGTACGCAAAACACTAACTGGGACAAAGGGCGAGACCCTAACTGTGCCCTTAACGAATTGGTAGGCCGTGGCGGATTCGAACCGCCGACCAACGGATTAAAAGTCCGCTGCTCTACCAGCTGAGCTAACGACCCGTAGGAAAACTGCTGGAAAGGGGGCGAATTCTATCAAATCCAACCCCAAATCCACTAGCGGTAGCGAGTGGAATCCTCCAAGCCCGCCTCCGCGAACCCTTTTTTCCGGATCCGGCAGGCATCGCAAGCGCCACAAGCCCGTCCTTCACCATCCGGCTGGTAGCAGGACACTGTCTCCGCCAGATCCACGCCCAGTTCCAGCGCCAGCTTCACGATCTTCGACTTGGGCAGGTCCACCAGCGGTCCGCGGACTTCGATTCGCCGCCCTTCCACCGCTGCCTTGGTGGCGAGGTTCGCCATGGCTTCGTACGCCTTCAGGTACGCCGGCCGACAGTCCGGATAGCCGGAGTAGTCCACTGCATTGGCGCCGACGAAAATCGCCTCCGCCCCGAGCACTTCCGCCCAGGCTAGCGCAAGGGAGAGCAGGATGGTGTTGCGCGCGGGAACATACGTGATCGGGATGCCGGTCCGGACACCCTCGACCGGCACGGCAATGGCCTGATCGGTGAGCGCCGAGCCGCCAAACTGGGACAAATCCAGGCGCACGACCCGGTGTTCCCTCGCCCCGAGCCGCTGCGCAATGCGCGCGGCCGCCGCCAACTCCGCCCCATGCCGCTGGCCGTAGTCCACCGAAAGACACCAGCATGTATGGCCCTCGCGCCGCGCCCAAGCGAGGGTGGTGGCGGAATCCAGCCCGCCGGAGAGGAGGACGACCGCCTTGCTTATTTTCGGGCGCCCTGCGCGAGTCGGTGCTTGGCGCTCGCGGCGGCGGGTCTGGCCGGGTACTTCACCTGCAGCGCCTCGAGCGTCTTCTGCGCGCCG
>JBJXGQ010000193.1:0-3284 GCA_046160525.1 Burkholderiales bacterium | reverse complement strand
CACAGCGCACGCAGGTAGAGCGACATGCGCCTCTCGATGTCGCTGAAGAGCGTGCCCTCACCTGCCGCGCGCAGGATGGAACGCGCATCGGCCGTCTCCAAGCGAAAGTAGCTCCCTTGCGATTGCGTATCGCCCGTGTGCGACTGCACGCCCAGCAGTACCCAGCGCCGCATGCCTTCGGCGCTCAACTGATCCAGCAATTGGCCGGCGCGCTCGGCAACCGGTTCGATGGCACTGGGCGCGGCGTGCGCGAGATCGGCGAAAATCTCCAGCACCAATCCAAATTCCTCCGGATCGCGCAGCTTGCGCGCAACGTGCGGCAGCGCTTGCAACATGGCATCGGCCGGACGGTTGCCTGCCTCCTTCAGTACGTGCTCCGTTGTACGTACCAAGTGCGCGAGCTGGCTCTCGCCGATCTCATGCGCCGCGGCGGGCAGCGTTCCCAGATAGGTGACCAGCGGGGCCACGCCCGCACCGCTGTCCGCGATGGCGCGGATGCCCGCCAGCCATGCGAGCAGGCCTTCCTCGGAGAATAAACGGAAGGCTTCGGGCGCCGCTGTCTTGACCAGCGCACGTACGTCCTGCGAAGTAGCCGCCAGGAAGTCCTCGATCTGCGTGGCCGCGTTCATTTGAATTGGATGGATTTACGACAAAAAACCTCCTCAACGCAAAGACGCAAAGGACGCAAAGAAAATCTTTTGACTGGAGTTCCTTTGCGTCCTTTGCGTCTTTGCGTTAAATGCCGTTCCATGGTTTCACCTAAAAGTGCGCCTGCACCGCGGCTTCCAGGGCGTCACGCATATCGGGATCGTCGGTGATGGGACGCACCAGCGCCACGCCGCATGCCGCCACTGGATCGATGCCGCGTGTGATGAGCTGGCCGGCGTAGATCAGCGTGCGGGTGGAAAGGCCTTCCTCCAATCCGTGGCCCTTCAAGTTGCGCGAACGCTCCGCGATGCTGACGAGTTTCGCCGCGACGTCCTTACTCGCACCGGACTCGTGAGTGACGATTTCCACCTCTACATCGCGCGCCGGCCAATGAAAGTCCAGGGCACCAAATCGCTGCTTGGTGGACTGCTTCAGGTCCTTCATGATGTTCTGGTAGCCCGGGTTGTAGGAGATGACGATCTGGAAATCCGGATGCGCCTTGACCAGTTCCCCTTTTTTCTCCAAGGGCAGCACACGGCGCGCATCGGTCAAGGGGTGAATGACGACGGTGGTGTCTTGCCGGGCTTCGACGATTTCGTCCAGATAACAAATGGCGCCGTAACGCACCGCCAAGGTAAGGGGGCCGTCTTGCCAGGTGGTGCCTTGCGCATCAAGTAGGTGGCGGCCCACCAAATCGGAGGCCGTCATGTCCTCGTGGCACGCGATGGTGATGATGGGCTTGCCCAGCTTCCAAGCCATATATTCCACGAAACGCGTCTTGCCGCAACCCGTGGGGCCTTTGAGCATCATGGGCATGCGCGCGGCGTAGGCAGCTTCGTAGAGCTGCACCTCGTTGCCCACGGCACGGTAGTAGGGTTCCTCGCGCATGATGTATTGCGCGACGGGGTTAGCTTGTGCATTCATATTTGCAAGTCTCTTGATTCAATCGTTACTTTCGGCGCGGGGCGGGGACGATGCCCGTAATCATTTCGCGCGCACACGACCATGCTTGGGCCAGCGCATTACGCAATACGGCGGCGTCCGGCGCCAGAATACGCACCCATACTCCCGCGCCATTGGGCAACTCGGACACCCCGGCATAGGCTCCTTCATGGCCGGCGAGGGCTTCGCGCAGTTTATCCGCCCATTGCGCGCAAGGGCCCCCAGGGCAAACGAGTATGAAACTCCCTTGGGTTCTGTATGCCCCCATCACTCCAGGAGTTACTCGCTGGAATACCGCTCCTTCGGCGCGGTAGCGGTCGCGGGCCAGCAAACGGCCTTTTTCATCCGTCACGGACAATTCCGAACTGAACTCACGAAATACCTTGCCTTGCGCTTTGGGATCGTGGGCCAGAAAACTATCCCAGGCCAACACCGTCGCGCCGGGCGCTACCCGAATCGATAGCGTGCTGGCGAGGGTGGCGTCCGGAAATAAGATGATGGGATCGGGAAAATATTCGAAGTACCCGCCCGCCGCGACATCGATTTCCACATGTTGCGCGGCGCTCCCTTCTTCCATGGTGTGCACGATGATGGACGCCGCCGTGGTGATGTGGGCGCGCGCGTTCGCGCCCACCATCATGCGGCAACGCAAGTCGTCGCCTTCGAAAATTCCGCCGGAACACGACTGGACGTAAAGCGTGGGCATGCCGGGAGGATCGCCCAGGTTGCGCAACGTGCGGCCCAGATGGTAAGGGTAGGCCACGTACTGCCCGCCAACGTAGGTGCGCCCCGCGGGGTCGCACACCAGGGAGACGTCGAAGTGGTATTCGGGGACGCGCTCGCTGGCTGCCAGTGCAACACTAGCGGTCAAACAACACCTCGCGGGAAATGGCGTCCACCACGGCGTCCACGCCATCGCCCGTTTGGCAATTGGTGAGAAGGAACGCGCCTTTACGTACTTCGCGCGTCTCGCGCACCATGCGTTCCAGATCCACCTTCACATAAGGCGCGAGATCGGTCTTGTTGATGATCAATAAATCGCATTGCAATACACCGAGGCCGCGCTTGCGCGGAATGTCATCGCCACCCGCCACATCAATGACAAAGAGCCAGTAATCCACGAGATCCAAGGAGAAACTGGACGCCAGATTGTCGCCGCCGCTCTCGATGAGAATAAGATCCAGGGCGCCGAATTTGCGCTCCAATTCGTCCGCCGCTTGCAGATTCAAGGAAGGATCCTCGCGAATGGCCGTGTGCGGGCAAGCACCGGTCTCCACCGCCAGCACGCGCGCCGGATCGATCAAGCCGCTGCGCTGAACGCGAATAGCGTCTTCCTTGGTGACGAGATCGTTGGTGATGACCGCGAGGTTGGTGCCGCGCTTGAGAAAGCGCGGAATCAATTGCTCCAGCAACTTGGTCTTGCCCGACCCCACGGGCCCGCCAATCCCCACCCGTGCCGCCCCCGGATGTTTCACCTGCGACTTTGGACTCACTAGCTCCGCTACTACGTTATTCATTTTTCCCTAGCTCCTAGATCCTAGCGCCCAGCCCCTAGCGCAACATGTAGCGCTGCGCCAACGGCACCACGCTCACTGGCTCGCAGGTGATGATCCGGCCATCGATCATCACATCGAAAGTAGACGGGTTCACCGTAATGTTGGGACAGGCGTCATTGTGCAGCATGTGGCGCTTGT
>JBJXGQ010000192.1:0-13974 GCA_046160525.1 Burkholderiales bacterium | reverse complement strand
GGCAAAGTTGAAGCCTCCCAAGGGGGCAGTTCGGCATCCGGAGAATTCAAGGGGGTATTCGCAGCCGCCGTGGGCACGTATCCTGTCGGGGAGCAGTTTGGCGTCTTCGGCAAGATTGGATTGGCTTACACACAAACGGACGTTTCCTCGACGGCGTTCGGGGATGCGGACGACAACTCGACCGGGGTCATGTTCGGTGTGGGAGGGAAATTCAGCGTGACGAAAAATCTGTCGGTCCGCGTGGAGTGGGAGCGCTTTGCAGGAGTAGGCGAAACCAGCCTGACCGACGATACCGACGTGGATCTGTTGTCGGTGGGGGTTGTCTTCAAGTTTTGAGGACAAGGCCCGGCCTACTTCGCCGAGAACCCCCCGTCCACGAATACGATTTGCCCCGTCATGTAGGCGGAGGCCGGGCTTGCCAGGAAGACCGCCACGCCGCGCAGATCGCTCACTTCGCTGTTGCGGCCAATCATGGTACGGCTCGCGCCCCAAGCGGATTTGTGCGGGTCGTTGAATACCGGCGCGGCCATGGGTGTGTTGACGTAGGCGGGGGCGATGGCGTTGCAGGTAACCCCATCGGCGGACCAGGCTTCGGCGAACCCGCGCGTCATGGAGGCTATGCCGCCCTTGGACACGCCATAGGCGCCGCTATTGCCAAAGGCGCGCATCGATTGTTGCGACGCGATGTGGATAATGCGCCCCCACTTATTGCGGCGCATGGCGGGGACGAGCTTCTGCGACAGAAAGAAGGGCGCATCCAGATTGATGGCCATGGTTTCATCCCAGATTTTCTCGCTGATTTCCTCCACCGGCGGTCGCAGATTGATTCCAGCGCAGTGCACGAGGATACCGATGTCGCCGAAAAAGCGCGGAGCCTCCTCGGCGCAACGATAGGTTTCCTTGCGCTGGGAGAGATCGCAGGCCAGTGCGGCGGCGCTCCCGCCTTCCTGCTCGATGCGCTTTGCTAGAGACCGAAGTTTGTCTTGATTGCGCGCAACCAACACCACCGCCGCGCCTGCCCGGGCCAGTGTGTGCGCGATGTCTTCTCCGATGCCAGAGCTAGCCCCCGTGACCAATGCCACTTTGCCCTTCAGGGAAAAAAGTTCTTCGAGGAGGGTTGTCATGCGAGTTCCTTGCGCGCTCTGTCTATGGCAGCACGCACCTGCTGGGGCGCCGTGCCGCCGGTGTGATTGCGCGCGGCGAGCGATCCCTCCAAGGTGAGGGCTTGGTGAACGTCCGCCTCGATCAAAGCGGAGAATTCCTTAAGCTCGGCGAGCGTGAGATCGCTCAGATCCTTTTCCTGCCCAGCCGCTCTGCGCACAGCCAGGGCGACGATTTCATGCGCCTCGCGGAAAGGTAAGCCTTTGCGCACGAGGTAATCCGCCAGATCCGTAGCGGTGGAGAAGCCTTCGCGCGCGGCGTTTCGCATCGCCTGCGTATTCACCGTGAGGCCGTCCATCATGCCAGCGAACACCCGCAAGGTGTTGATGAGCGTATCGGCTGTGTCGAACAAAGGTTCCTTGTCTTCCTGGTTGTCCTTGTTGTAGGCCAAAGCCTGGCCCTTCATCAGGGTGAGCAACGCCACCAGATGCCCGTTGACGCGGCCGGTCTTGCCGCGCACCAGCTCGGGCACGTCGGGGTTTTTCTTCTGCGGCATCATGGAAGATCCCGTGCAGTAGCGGTCCGCCAGGCGAATAAATCCGAAGCGCGGGCTCATCCACAGAATGAGTTCCTCGGAAAAGCGCGACAGATGCACCATCAGCAGCGCGGCCGCCGCACAAAATTCGATGGCGAAGTCGCGGTCCGACACGGCGTCCAGGGAGTTCTCGCACACACCCGCGAACCCGAGTTCCTTCGCCACCATGGCGCGGTCGATGGGGTAAGTGGTGCCCGCCAGGGCACCGGCGCCCAGGGGCAGTTGGTTGGCTCGTGCGCGGCAGTCCGCGAAACGCCCGCGGTCGCGCTTCACCATTTCGTAGTAGGCCATCAAGTGGTGGCCAAAGCTCACGGGCTGCGCCACTTGTAGATGGGTGAAGCCCGGCATGAGGGTCTCGGTGTGGCGCGCCGCCATCTCAACCCACTTCGTTTGAAGGGCGCGCGCGAGCGAATCGATCTGGTCGATGGCATCTCGCAGGTAGAGCCGGATGCCGGTGGCCACTTGGTCGTTGCGCGAACGCGCCGTGTGCAGCCGCTTGCCCGCATCGCCCACCAAATCCGTGAGGCGTTTCTCGATGTTCAGATGCACGTCCTCGAGGTCCACCGACCATTGAAAGCTCCCGCCCCGAATCTCCGCTTGAATCTGCGCCATACCGCGCTCGATGTCCGCTAAATCCTGGGCCGTGAGCACTTTGATGGCGCATAGCATGCGCGCGTGGGCAAGCGAGCCTTGTATATCGAACTCGGCAAGCGCCCGGTCGAAGCCCACCGATGCGGTATAGCGCTTCACCAGATCGTCCACCGGTTCGCTAAAGCGGCCTGACCAGGTCTTTGGGTTCTTTTCTTGCATGCAGGGCGGATTCGGCGGTTTAGGTGATGACAGCGAGTGGCGGTAATGGCGTGAATCTCACGGCCGCCGGGATACATAACGCAGGAGGCAAGGGTGAGCGCGACGGGAAGTATAAATCAGCCCCTACACCGGGACGCGCTCCCCAGCTTTCGCAATTTGGGCGTCATTCTGCGTATCGTGGCCTCGGTCAACCTGTTCTGCGTGCTGGTGGCCGTATTGCGGGGAGACTCCTGGGCGGATATTTGGAATTTCCTGATCGACGGGTCGGCGCTCGTGCAACCCGTGCTGGTCATGAGCGTGCTGGCGCTCTTCGCCCTCGATGGCTGGTTGCACGGGTTGACCTACCGTACAGGCCTGGTGATTGTGGCCGCGTTGGAGCTGCTCTTCGTCACGATCGTATACCGCGCCCTGCTCGAAGCGGGCGGCGGTAGCCCGCCCTTTCGTTTGGAACGTGCTTGGCTCGTAACCGCCCTGGCTAGCGCCTCCTTGCTCTATTACTTCCACCTGCGCAGCCGGGCGCTCTCGCCAGCCCTTTCGGAGGCTCGCCTGCAGGCGTTGCAAGCGCGCATCCGCCCGCACTTCCTCTTCAACAGCATCAATGCCGTGTTGAGCCTGATGCGCGCGCAACCCAAGCGTGCCGAAGCGGCCCTTGAGGACATGGCCGACTTATTCCGCGTATTGATGGCGGACAACCGAGAACTGTCCACGCTGAAATCCGAGGTGGAACTCACCCGCCAATACCTCAACCTCGAACAGCTTCGCCTGGGCGACCGCCTCAAGGTGGAGTGGCACATCGACAAGATGCCGGGGGATGCGCGCGTACCTCCCATGGTATTGCAGCCCTTGGTGGAGAACGCCGTCTATCACGGAATCGAGCCTTCCATGAGCACGGGAGTGATTCACATCAATGCCTACAGCGTGCGCGACGAAGTGCACGTGGTGCTCAAGAACCCCTACCGCAAGAACGGCGCGCACCACAGCGGCAACAAGATGGCGGTGGGAAACATCCGTGAGCGCTTGTCCTTGCACTTCGATGCGGAGGCGAGCATGAGCACGACTGTAACGGACAACGAGTACCACGTTCATATTCGAATGCCCTATCTGAAGGAGGCCGCATGAACCTTCCCGCATTGCGCGTGGTGATCGCCGATGACGAAGGCCCTGCCCGGCACCGGCTCAAGGACTTGCTGGAGGACTGCGCTGAGAGCGTGCCGGCCGATGTCGTTGGCGAGGTGTCCAGCGGCGATGAACTGATCGAACTTCTGGAAACCGTGACCGCGGATCTCGTGCTGCTCGACATCCGCATGCCTGGCATGGACGGCATCGAAGCCGCCCAGCACTTGCTCGCCATGGAGAAGCCCCCAGCGGTGATCTTCACCACGGCCTTCGACGTCTACGCGGTGAAGGCCTTCGAAATGCACGCCGTGGACTATTTGCTCAAGCCGATCCGCTTGCAGCGCCTTCACGATGCGCTGAAGCGCATCAAGCGCGAAGCGCGGCTCATGCCCAGCGTGCTGGAGAGCCTGGCAACGCAGGCGCGCTCGCACATACCGGTTTCCGAGCGCGGGAAAGTGACGCTGGTGCCGGTGAACAAGATCCTCTACATGCGCGCGGACCAGAAGTACGTTTCCATCAAGACGGACGGGCGCGAATACCTGATCGAGGACTCCCTTTCCCGTCTTGAACAGGAGTTCTGCGATAGCTTCGTGCGTGTACACCGCAATTGCCTGGTCAGCCGTGCTCACATCGCCGGCTTCGAGCGCGGCGGAGACGATGGCGAAGGGCAGTGGCAGGTGGCATTGCGCGGGACCGAGGAGCGCCTGCCCGTGAGCCGCCGCCAGCAGCACGTCATCAAGCAGCTTGCCTCCTAACCGGGGCTGATAGAATCCCTCGAAGCCACAAGCCTGTGGCTTCACTCGAGTACCCTACTTGACGCAACTCCCCGCGAAGTTGGTAATTGCCACCCGCGAAAGCGCGCTGGCTCTATGGCAGGCCCGTCATGTGCGCGAACGGCTGTGCGCGGCTTACCCTTCCATGGAAGTCGAACTACTGGGCATGACCACGGAAGGCGACCAAAATCTTTCCACCTCGCTCGCCAAGATCGGCGGCAAGGGCCTCTTCATCAAGGAACTGGAGCAAGCTCTGGCCGATGGCCGGGCGGACATCGCCGTGCATTCCATGAAGGATGTTCCGGTGCAGCTCCCCGAGGGGTTTACGCTTGCGGCAATATCAGCTCGCGAGGACGCGCGTGATGCTTTCGTATCCAACAGCTACGCGGCCTTGCGCGAGTTGCCAGCGGGAAGCGTGGTGGGAACATCGAGCTTGCGGCGCGAGAGCCAGATCCGTGCGCGCTATCCCGCGCTCAAGGTCGAGCCCCTGCGAGGTAACGTGCAAACACGCCTGCGGCGCTTGGACGAAGGCCGCTTCGCCGCCATCATCCTGGCCGTGGCGGGCTTAAAACGCTTGGATCTCGCGCACCGGATCACCGCGCCTTTGGCCCTCGAAGATAGTATTCCCGCCGTGGGCCAAGGAGCCTTGGGTATCGAGTGCTTGGCCCGAAACGCCGGCGTGGTGGATCTTGTGCGCGTGCTGCACGACCAAGAAAGCGCCGTTTGCGTTCAGATCGAGCGTGCGGTCAGCATGGCGCTTGGGGGAAGCTGCACTCTGCCCTTGGGTGTGCACGCGCGTATGCAAGGCCGGCTCGCCCATGTAACCGGCGTGGTCGCGAGCCCCGATGGCATGCAATACGTGCGCGCCGAACTCGCGCGCGATGTGACCATGCATAGCGCGCGGCAAATCGGATTGGAATTGGCGGACAAGCTTCGCAGGCAAGGCGCGGCGCCTATTCTCGATGCCCTGAAGACCGCTGCCGCAAGTTGAACGCGATTGGAATCCTCATCACCCGGCCCGCGGGCCAGGCCGAGAAGCTCGCGCGGATGATCGAGGAAGCGGGCGCGGTACCGGTTATTTTTCCCACCATCGAGATACAACCGATCGAGCTTGGCGCCGGGCCCCTTCGCATCTTGCAGCAGTTGCACCAGTATGAGTACGCTATCTTTATCAGCGCCAACGCGGTGCGTTACGCGATGGCTGCGATACGGGCCCATGGAACATGGCCCGAGAATTTGACGGCGCTGGCCGTGGGCGGGGCAACGGCCCAGGCGCTGCGCGAGCAAGGGCTATCGCGAATTCTCACGCCCGCTGATGGTTCGGATAGCGAATCTCTCCTGCGCATTCCAGAGTTGCAACACGTTCAGGGTAAGAAGCTGCTAGTCATGCGGGGCCTGGGCGGCCGGGAATTACTTGCTGAAACCCTGCGCGGGCGCGGCGCCCAAGTGGACTACTTGGAGTGCTACCGGCGGGTGTTACCGCGGAGCGATCCCGCGCCCATACTTGAGCGCTTTGCCCAGGGCGGCATCCAGGCGGTTGCGGTCAACAGCGCCGAAGGGCTGGAGAATCTCTTCACTTTGCTCGGCGAGGGCGGGTATGCTTACCTGTGCGCTTCGGTCATGTTCGTCATGCACCCGAGAATCGCGGCGCGCGCGCGGGAGAAAGGGGTGAAGCAAGTGATCGTTAGCCCGCCCGGCGATGAAGCACTCGCGCGCGGGTTGATCGCGCACTTCCCGAGGGCATCGTAATGTTGAAATCTGGTTTTGCATAAGTGACTGACCCAGCCCTTACTTCCAGTTCCACCTCCACCCCCCCAGGGTTACAAACCGCTGTCTTGCCTGGCCGCAGGCTAGGCCCGGCCTTCCTCATTGCCGCCGCCGTTGTGCTCGTACTCCTGGTGGCCGGAATCTGGCTGGATACGCGTAGCCAAATTGGCGGATTGCAGAGGGAGTTGGTGCAAAAGCTCGCGGCGGCGGAGCAATTCAACAAGGACAGCCGGCTCCTCGCCGATCAAACCCGCGAGGCTTTTCGCGCCCTCGACCTCAAGGTCAGCACCCTGGAGAGCCGCTTCGCGGAAACCCAGAACCAGCGCCTGGCGCTGGAATCCCTTTACACGGAACTCTCCCGCAGCCGGGACGAGCGCGTGCTGGCCGAAATCGAGCAGATGCTGGTCATTGCAAGCCAGCAATTGAAGCTCGCGCGTAATCTCAAGGCGGCGTTGGTGGCGCTGGAGAATGCCGACAGCCGCTTGCAGCGTGCCGACAGCACGCAATTCACGCGAGTCCGGCGCGCCATTCAAAGCGATCTCGAGCGGCTCAAAAGCGCGCCGTCCGCTGACATTGTGGGAATGGCGCTGCGCATCGAAAACATCGCCAACCAGGTGGAGATGTGGCCCTTGGCCATGCACGAACGGCCTGCCGTGCAGGCCCCACCCCCGGCCGGTCCCAAGGACAGCGCGTTCACGCGCTTTGTGCGGGAGTTTTGGCACGACGCGCGCAACCTCGTGCGCATCGAAAGGGTGTCGCGCCCGGAGATACCGCTACTTGCTCCCGCACAGAGCTTCTTCTTGCGCGAGAACCTGAAAATTCGCCTGCTGAGCGCGCGGGTGAGCCTGTCGAGCCAAGACGAAGCTAACTACAAGTCCGATTTGCGCGAAGCCAGCCAGTGGATCCGGCGTTATTTCGACGCGAAGGATAAGAAGGTGGCCCTGGCCTTGTCTACCCTGGAGCAGCTCAATGCCAGCGATGTGTCCATCGAGTTGCCGGGAATTCACGCCAGCCTGGAGGCCGTGCACCAGGACAAACTCGCGCGTGAAAGAGGCATTCGCTAGATGCGCGCGCTCATCCTGGGAACCGGGCTATTTGCACTCGCCGTGGTGCTCACCCTGGCCGCGCACTACAACTCGGGATATGTGTTGATCTCGGTACCGACCCACCGCATCGAACTGTCGCTGAATTTGGCGGTGCTGTTGCTGGTGCTTACCTGCATTGCCTTTTATGCCGTCGCGCGCGCGGCGCAACTGATGCTGGCCTTGCCGGAGAAGGCGCGCGCATTTCGCGCGGATGCGAGGCTCCAGCAATCGCGCCGCGCGCTGGAAGAAGCGCTCAGCGCCTACTTTGAATCGCACTTCGGAAAGGCCGAGCGCGCCGCGACTGGCGCGACAAACGAGGAGCATCGCGCGCTGGCGGGCGTGATCGCCGCGCGCAGCGCCCACGAACTGCGTAATTTTCAGGCGCGCGACGACTATCTCGCCGCCATGGAGCACGACGCTCCCGGCCGTGCTTACTTGAGGCTGGTCACGCAAGCCGAATTGCTGTTGGACGAGCGGCGCTATCACGATGCCCTGAGCGCGTTGTCGCGCTTGCCCGAAAGACACTCCGCTGCACTGAAGCTGGAACTGCGCGCCCAGCAATTGGCTCACAATTGGGACCAGGTGCTGAGCCTCCTGCCGCAACTGGAGCGCAGAAAAGTGTTCGAGCCAGCGGTGCTCGCCCGCTTGCGCGGCCATTGTCACAGAGAAAAGTTGCGGGTGATGGGACGCGATACGCGTGCGCTAAAGGAGTACTGGAGTGGCATTGCCGCCGAAGACCGCTTGGAGAGCGCCACGGCGAACGCAGGTGCCAAGGCCTTCCTGGCCGTGGGTGAGAAAGAGGAGGCGTCCACTCTCCTCGAAAAATCTCTTCAGCAACAATGGGAGCCGTCGCTGCTGGACAGCTACGCCCAATGCACGGGCGAGGATCCGCGGCGCCAGTTGGAATACGCCGAATCCTGGTTAAGAGATCACCCCAAGGACGGAGCGCTGTTGCTGGCCCTGGGAAAAATATGCGCTCGCGCCTCGCTGTGGGGAAAGGCTAGAAGTTATCTGGAGGCGAGCCTCGCCATCGAGGAAAGCTTTGCCGCCCGCCTGGAACTGGCCCGCCTGCTGGATTACTTGGGTGAAACCAGCCGGGTGCGGGAACACTTGGAGCGGGCTCTAAAGCTTGCCATCGCACAGGGCCGCGAACCGCGCCAGGATCAATTGGCCGGCGCTTGAAGCTGAAACCTCACCATAGAGGCACGGAGACACAGAGAAAGGCGTCCATTTTAACGAGATCGCAACACGCACAAGAAGTTTTTTCTCTGTGCCTCTGTGTCTCTGTGGTGAATGGATTTTTGTACTAGGAGGCTGGCCCCGCCGCAGGCGTAAAGGAATCGCAGAAGAACTCCTCCTCGGGCAGTTTGCACTGCTCGCTGAAGTCCTTCTTGGCGGCATCCACCATCACCGGCACGCCGCAGGCATAGACCTGGTAGCCCGATAGATCGGGGAAATCTTGCATCACCGCGCGGTGCACGAAGCCGGTACGCCCGGTCCATCCGTCGGATTCTGGAGATTCTGACAATACTGGAATGAAGCTAAAGTTCTCGTGCTCCGCTTGCCACTGCTGGGCCAGCTCCATGCGATAAAGATCCGCGCGCTTGCGCCCGCCCCAGTAGAGCACCATCTGGCGCTGGATGCCGTTGTGGAAGGCTTGCTCGATCAAGCTTTTGATGGGCGCGAAGCCCGTACCGCTGGCGAGCAGGATGATGGGCTTGTCGCTGTCCTCGCGCAGGAAGAAGGTGCCCATGGGCCCCTCGAAGCGCAAGATGTCCTTTTCCTTGATGCGGTTGAAGGCGTAATCGGTGAAGGCTCCGCCCGGCATGGCGCGGACATGTAACTCGACTACATTCTCGCCATGGGGCGGGTTGGCCATGGAATAGGCGCGGCGCTTACCGTCGCGCATGATGATCTCCAGGTATTGCCCGGCGAAAAAATTCAGCTTTTCGGCGGCTGGCAAGCTCAAGGTCAGGATGGCCACATCTTCCGTGGGGCGTTCGATCTTCTGCACGCGGCACGGCAGCTTCTTCATCTCTGGCTGGCCGGGGACGTTGATCACGCGTGCTTCGATTACCAGATTGGAATGGGGTTTCGCCTGGCAAAACAGCGCGAACCCGGCGCGCTTTTCGTAATCCGGAAGAATGTGGGCGGCGTAAGTGCCGTAATCGATTTCGCCTTCCAAAAGCTTGCCCTTGCAGGAGCCGCAGGCGCCGTTTCGGCAGCCGTAGGAAATGGTAATGCCATGGCGCGTGGCGGCGGCCAAGACGGTCTCCCCGTCGTTGACTTCAATAATTTGGTTCGTTGGCCGAATAGTGACCTGGTACGGCATGACATCCTCGCGTTCTAATATGCGCACGATGCGCAGACTTCTCATTGTGGGATTTGGAGACATGGGCTCCAGAATGCTTCCCCTGCTTCGCGGGCGGTTTCGCCTATACGGGCTGGCACGCTCGGCGGAGCGCGCCGCGCAGATGCGTGCCGCCGGTGTTACACCGGTGCTGGGCGATCTGGACCAACCGGAAACCTTGCGGCGCCTGGGCGCAATCGCGCAAGACATTCTGCACTTTGCGCCCCCGCCTGGCACTGGCACCCAAGATCCGCGCACGGCGCATTTGATTCGGGCGCTCGCGAGGCGGCGTACTCTACCACAGCGCTTTATTTACCTGAGCACCAGCGGCGTCTATGGCGACCGTCATGGCGAGGTGGTGAACGAGTGGGACCGCACGGCACCCAACACCGAGCGCGCGCAGCGCCGTGTGCACGCCGAAGTCCAATTGCGAGAGTGGAGCAAACTGTCCAAAGTACGCGTGAGCGTGCTGCGGGTGCCGGGTATCTACGCCCACGACCGCTTGCCCGTGGAACGCTTGAAGCGCGGCACACCCAGCATCCGCGCGGAGGAAGACAGCTACACCAACCATGTCCACGCCGGGGATTTGGCGCGGCTCGTGCTCTTGGCCTTGAACCGGGGCCAGGGCGGCCGTGTCTATCACGCCAGCGACGGGGCGTGGATCAAGGCGGGGGATTACTTCGATGCCGTGGCCGATGCGCTGGGGTTGCCAAGGCCACCCCGCGTGAGCATGAGCCAAGCACGGGAAACCATTCCGGCCACGGCACTGTCTTTCCTCCAGGAGTCGCGGCGGTTGAGCAACCGCCGGGTGATCCAAGAATTGAAGATGGTGTTTCGCTATCCGAATGTGGCGGCGACGCTGGCGCAAGTGCCGAAGAAAAATCCTATCATCCAGACATTTCCATGAACGAAGCCATCGTAGTGCTCACCAACTTACCCAACCAAGCCTCCGCCGAAGCGTTAGCGAGCATTCTGGTGGAAGCGCGGCAGGCAGCGTGCGTCAACATCCTGGCGCCTTGCCGCTCGGTCTACCGTTGGAAAGGCCAAATCGAGCGCGCGGAAGAAGTGCCCTTGCTCATCAAGACCACCAAGGACCGCTACGACGAGCTGGAGAAGGTTATTCGCAAACATCATCCCTACGAAATTCCGGAGATCATCGCGCTTCCCATCGAAGCAGGGTCGGCGGCTTACATGAATTGGATTCGCTCGGAAGTCGCATGAGGAAATTATTCGTGTTGCTTGCATGCGTCTTCGGTATCGCCCAGGCCGGGGACGATGTGCTGCCGCCAGACCAAGCCTTCCGGTTTTCCGTGCGCTTGGCCGATGCGAACGTGGTGGAGCTTCGCTACGCCATCGCCGAGGGCTACTACCTCTACCGCGACAAGTTTCAGTTTTCCTCGGGCACCGGCGGCGTCACGCTTGGCGCGCCCGAATTGCCACCCGGCAAGATGAAGGAAGACGAATTCTTCGGCAAGGTGGAAACCTACCGTAGCAATGTCGTCGTGCGCGTGCCCATGGAGGGAGCCGAAGGCCTGGACGAGATGAAGCTGAAGTCGCAATTCCAAGGCTGCGCCGATGCCGGCGTTTGCTACACGCCGCAAACTCGCTGGAGCACCGTCAAGCTCGCCATGGCTGAGAGTGCGCCGGCAAGCGATGGCGGCGTGCTGTCGAAGTTGAAGCAGTTCGCCAGCGGCGAGAAAGAAGAAGAATTTCTTCCCGTTGAGCAAGCATTCAAGGTGGTTCTCACGGCGAAGGACGCGCACACCCTGGTGGCTGAATTCAAGCCCGCGAACGGTTACTACCTCTACCGCGACAAGACCTCCGCCAGCATCGCGCAAGGAAGCGGTGTCTCCATCGATAAGCTAACCCTGCCGCGCGGGGAAAAGAAATCGGACCCCAATTTTGGCGATACGGAAGTATTTCACCGGCCCTTCCAAGCCATAGCGTCCCTCACGCGCACCGATGGGGCGGCGCAGAAGATCACTGTGGATATCAAATTCCAAGGTTGCAGCGAAAAGGGCCTGTGTTATCCACCCACGACGAAGCGCGTGCATCTGACCCTCGCGCCGCTCGCTACCACCGCCGCCCCTGCGATTGACATAACCAAACCCAGTGAAGTGCCTGCGTCCGTGGCGCCACCGGCCATCAAGGAAGTAGAGACACAACCCCTCGACGAAACGTCGCAGGTCGCGCGGCTTTTCCGCGGAGCGAGTTTCTGGGTGCTCATCGCAAGCTTCTTCGGCTTCGGTTTGTTGCTGGCCCTCACCCCGTGCGTCTTTCCCATGATCCCGATTCTCTCGGGAATCATCGCGGGCCAAGGTGCGCATCTCACGCGTGCCAAAGCCGTGGCCCTCTCGGTGGTCTACGTGTTCGGCATGGCCATCACCTATGCCCTGGCCGGTGTGGCGGCGGGCCTTTCCGGAACGATGCTTTCCGCCACCTTGCAGAATGCCTGGGTGCTGGGCGCCTTTGCCATCGTGTTCGTCGCGTTAGCGCTTTCGATGTTCGGTTTCTACGAGTTGCAAGTGCCCTCTTCCCTACAAACCAAGCTCGCCATCGCCAGCAATAAGCAGAAAGGAGGCACCGTTGGCGGCGTGTTCGTAATGGGTGTGCTCTCCGCGCTCATCGTCGGGCCTTGCGTCGCGGCGCCTCTGGCAGGCGCGCTGGTTTACATCGGACAATCCAGGGACGTCGTGCTGGGCGGCTCCGCCCTCTTCGCCATGGCACTCGGAATGGGTGCGCCATTACTGTTGGTAGGGTGGACGGCAGGCGCGCTCTTACCCAAAGCAGGCGCATGGATGCAATCGGTGAAGAACTTCTTCGGCGTGCTGCTGCTAGCAGTAGCCATCTGGTTAATCTCCCCCGTCATCCCGGCCATCGTCCACATGCTGCTGTGGGCGGCGCTCTTCATCGTTTCCGCCATCTACCTGCACGCCATCGATCCCTTGCCTGTGCATACCTCCGGCTTTCGCAAGCTGTGGAAGGGTGTGGGGGTGATCCTCCTGCTCATCGGCATGGCTTTACTAGTTGGCGCGCTGTCCGGAGGGCGTGATCCCCTACAACCCCTTCTAGGTTTCCGCGCCGGCGCTGCCCCCGTCTCGGCCCACGCCGCCTTTGAGCGTGTGCGCACCGTGGCGGAATTGGACCAGCGCATCGCCTTGGCCAACGGCCGGCCGGTCATGCTGGATTTCTACGCCGACTGGTGCGTGTCCTGCAAGGAAATGGAACGCTTCACCTTCGGAGATCCCAAAGTCGCACAAGCCCTAAATCGGTTCGTTCTGTTGCAGGCTGACGTAACCCGCAACACCGAGGACGATAGTGCCCTCCTAAAACGCTTCGGCCTCTTCGGACCGCCGGGAATCATATTTTTTGGGAAAGATGGGCGAGAGATGGATTACCGGGTCGTGGGCTACCAAGCGCCGGAGAAGTTTTTGGGGGCGCTGAATGCAGTCTCAAAATGAGTTCCCAGACATGCCGGTTAGCGCCCTAGCAATTCCTTGCCGCTTTGTTCGTCAAGTGATGTTTTATATTGCGTCATTTCAGGTCTACTTTTGCTACTACTATCGGTGAGAAATCCGGGCTAATGCAGGCCCGCCTAAGGGCCAATCAGGGTTTCGACGGCGCCACGAACCTTCTCCGCGGACATCGATTGCAAACACTGGCTGTAGCTGTTGACATGACGGTCGCAGCCTTCCAGGAAACACGGTACGCAGGCGCCCTCGCCTTGCACCAAAACGACATTGCCGGCACGCTGCGTGCCCCTCACGATGTAGGGGTTACGCGCGGCGTCGTAATCCTTGGGCCATGGCCCCCACTTGACGGGATTGGACGGCCCGAATAAGGCCACCGTGGGGATACCCAACGCAGCGGCCAGGTGAGTCGTCACCGTATCCGGGCCGATGTACACGCGGGCGCGAGAGAGCAACGCCGCGATTTCTCCCAGACTGTACCGCCCAATAAGATCGTGCACGCCCTCGGGTAGCTCGGCGAAGATTTCGCGCGCGTGAGCGCGTTCTTGTTCTTCAGTGCCGCCCGTGAGCACCACCTGCATGCCTTTCCCCAATAGCCACTCCGCCAATTCCCGCCAGCCCGCGGCATGCCATCTCTTGTAGAGAAACTTGGGCGTTGGGTGCAGCACCGCGAAGGGCCGGTTGCCCAGCACTTCATCGCATATGCGTTTGGCGGTGTGCCCTTGCTCCTCGCTCCAACGCGCTTGCACATGTGCCACCGGTACCGTCCCCGCCAGTTGCGCGATCTGCAACCCCATGCGCACGGTGTGCGTATCACGATCGTCGAAAACCACATGGCGGGAAAGCGCGAAGCGCTTCCATGCGTGGGCCGGTACCCCCGCCTGCACGGGGCCAACGCGGTAGCGGC